>JBGPYK010000096.1:0-7477 GCA_041493245.1 Methylomirabilia bacterium
GACGGCGCGCGTTCTCGCGACGAACTCGTCCGTGCTCCTTGTGCCAGTAAACGCCGGTGCGATCTGCGCGTACCTGCTGCGGAGCAGCTCTTCGGTCGTCGCGATCCGCTCCCGTAGACGCGCCGGATTCCCGAGGAGGAACCTCTCGAGCGGTCCGCGTTCCTCCGTGCCGCGCGCCAGAAGACGGTAGGTCTCCGGCACCTCCTTCGGGTCGTAGCCCGCCGCCACGAGCCACTTCAGGCTGGCCGCGTCGGCCTCGCGCTCGGCATCGTGGCCGTAGCCGGTGATAGCGGCGGTGGCCGCGAGCCTGAGCCCGAGGCCCAGGATGGCGCCAGCCGTTGGGCTGAACACGCCCCCGACGATCGGCGTGCGGTCGGCGTCGCGTGTGGACCGGAGCGCGTGGCGGTCCGCGTCGTGGGCCAGCTCATGGGCGAGGATGGTCGCGAGCTGAGCCTCGTTGTCGACGCGGCTGAGCAGTCCGGTGTGGATGTAGATCCGGCCGTTGGGCATCGCGAACGCGTTGAGCGTGGGGTCCTGGAGCACGACGACGGCGGCGCCCGAGAGCAAGCGGTCGGTGATCCTCACGAGGTACTCCGCGAGCGCGGGGTCGTTGTAAACCTTGACGCGCGCGAGGAGCGCTTCCTCCTCCATCTCCGCCTCGCTCCGCAGCATGCGCTCGTCATCGGGAGAGACACGATGGGTGGCGCAGGCCGCGACCACGAGCGACGCGACGACGAGTGAAGCGGCGAGCTGACGCACACGCAAACTCGCAGGCTGCTCAAAAAGGTCCAGATGCGAGGCGGCGCCCGCCGGCCGCACGCGAGGCGTACTCCCTGTACGTTGAGCGTGCGGCCAAGGGCGCCAACGAAGCAGATGGGCCTTTTTCAGCAGCCTGCGAGGCTAGTTCAGCGCGCCGAGGCGCTGGCGGACGCGGCGCAGCTCGCGCTTGATCGCGTCCGCGTCGGGGGCCTGCGGGTGCGCCCTGACGTAGCGCTCCCACTCGGCGGCACCCCGGATCAGATGCCCCAGCTTCACGAGCAGCGTGCCGCGGTCGCGGACGTAGAGGGAGCCCTCCCCTTCCACGACGAGCAGGTGATCGACCACGGCGAGGCTCTTGGTCCATTCTTCGCGGTGGACGTACACTCCCCTAAGGTTCACGAGCATCCGTGTGAGCATCTGGCGCTTGGTCACCGGCGCGAAGTGCTCAGCCGTCAGCGTCACCCGGCGGCCGAGGGCGCGCGCGACGAGGTCGGCGGCCGTCTCCTGGGTGAGGACGGTCCCGCCGGCGAACGGATCGAGGAGCACCGACTCGCCTCCGACGGCGGCGCTCACGACGAAGTGGCCGGGCAGCCCGATCCCCTGCACACGGAGGCCCACTCGGCGGGCGACCTCGATCATGAGGACGGACAGCGTGATCGGGATCCCGATCTTCCGCTCCAGCACCTCGTTCAGGCAGCTATTGGCGGGCTCGTGATAATCGTCGGCGTTGCCGCGGAAGCCCTCCTCGTCGAAGAGGAACTCGCGCAGCCGGTGCAGAGCGCGGAGTGGCTCGCCGATGCCGCGCGCGCCTGAGCGCTCGGCCAGCTCGTCCAGCCGCTTCAGGTGGTGCTCGGCGATGAGGTCGGGGTACTCGAGGCGGGCGATGGTCAGGGCGCCGAGCGCCAGGTCGATCTCGGGCCCGGGGGCGCGAAGGAGATCGACCCAGGCCTGCAGCGCCGGGTCCATCAGCAGCCGGGGGCGTGGTGGATGCCGGCCGTCGTCAGCGCGGCGCGCTGCAGCTCCTCGGCCAGGTCGAGCGTCCGCCGCGCGGCGGCCGTGGCGGCAGCCTGAGCCTCGGGCGTCGTGGCCAAGCGCAGGAGCAGCGTCCGGCCCAGCTCGTGGTGGTAGCGTTCATCCGGCTCGATCACGTCGCGATACATCGCCGCGGTCTCCCGGTCGCCGGCGTGCTCGCAGAACTCGATGAACTGGCGATTCTTGACCACCGCGATGGCCTCGCGCGTGAACTGGCCCGCCGCCACCCGTTCCACCGTCGTCGTGAGCGTCGTCAGGTACTGGAAGAGCGGCCCATAGCCTTTGGCCAACGGGTCGAAGGCCCCGGCGTCGAAGCCGAGGGCGCGCAAGCGGTCGGCGATCATCCGGTAGTGCTTGGACTCGTCGCCGACCTGCCGGGCGAAGGCGAGCTTCACGTACACGTCGTCGGTCGTGACGAGCCACCGCCCCGCGATCTCCGTGGCCTCGATCTCGTTCTTGAGCGCGACCTTCAAAAGGTTCAGCACGTTGAGCGGGCCCTCGACCTCGGGCCGCAGCGTGTCATCGGGGGCCAGGCGTGAGAGAAGCCGCTGGTTCTCAGCGTCGAGCCAGGCCACGAACTGCTCGGCGGTCATGGTGCAGCCCTCCTCGCGTCGTCACGCATCTTCGGCCCCTCGCGGAGGAGCGTCGGCAGCTCCGTCGTGAGGGTCTCCTTGGTGACGACGCGTTCGCATCGCGCGTGCCACGGTTGCGTCTGCCGGGCCAGCGCGTGAGTCGTGAAGGCCACGACGGGAATGCCCGCCCGCTCGGCGGCGCCCAGGATCGCCTCGTAGTCGAGCCCCGCCGTCAGGTCGAGCAGGACGAAGCCCGGCGCGCCGGCGAGTGCCGCCGTCAGCTCTTCCGGCGTGCGGGCGAAGCTGAGCGGGACGCCGGCCAGGCGCGCGGTCTCGCGGATCCTCGCCACAAAAAACAAATCCCTCACGACCGCGACGACCGCCGACGCCCCAGCCGTCATGGACTAATCAGCGGGTGCCGGGATGCCGAGCCAGTGCTTCTGCCACTCGGCCATGTACGAGAGCGACGACAGGTCGCGCATGCGATCGACGTAGACGATCCCGTTGAGATGATCCGTCTCGTGCTGGACGACGCGCGCGAAGAAGTCCTTGGCCACCACCTCCACGCGCTGCGCCTCGCGGTCGTAGCACTCGAGCCGCACGGCGGTGCAGCGGGGAACGCGTCCGCGCATGTCGGGAACCGACAGGCAGCCTTCCCAGCCCTCCTCGATCTCGACGGTGAGCGGCGTCACCACCGGGTTGACGAGGACGGTCAGCGGGATGTCGGGCGCGTCGGGATAGCGGGGATTGCCGGCGACTTCGATGACGGCCACCTGCCGGAGCGTGTGCACCTGGTTAGCCGCCAGGCCCGCCCCGTCGTACTCCCGCATCGTCTCGATCATGTCGTCGATCAGCCGCTGCACCTCCGCCGAACGGATCTCCTCGACGGGCACCGGCCAGGCGACCTGCCGCAGCACAGGATGACCGAGACGCGCGACCTTCAGGATCGCCATGACGATTGAAATTGTATCACGCGCGGTACGGGCGGCTCTCGGCAAGGACCATCGAACTGGGCCAGCCCGAGTTGTCCTGAA
Source organism: Methylomirabilia bacterium (assembly GCA_041493245.1). Taxonomy (GTDB): domain Bacteria; phylum Methylomirabilota; class Methylomirabilia; order Rokubacteriales; family CSP1-6; genus DATHGT01. The sequence goes on from JBGPYK010000096.1 coordinate 3,398, forward strand.
TCGGGGGCGGGCACTCGACCGCCTACAGCTCAAGTGGCCTTTCCCACGAACGAGACCAGGCCGCTCACCTCCTCACATCACTTCTCGCACGAAAACTCTGAACCCGGTATTGGGTGACATGTGGTAGATAACTGCCTAAACACTTGGCCCTCACCGGTGTTGGCCGGCTGTCACGTGGTTCGAGGCCCATGACCCTCTGTAAGTGACGGAAGGCCAGTGCATTCCGAAACCTTTGCTGCTCCACAGGAAAAGGGAGTTCATAGCTCTCTTCGATCCGGTGGAAATGTTGGACGGGTGTCCCGAAACCACACTCTCAGACTGAGAGGCGACATGGCACAGTCACGGTATCTCGCGGGACTCGACGCCGAGCAGAGGGCGAAGCTGGAGCAGAAGCTCCTGGCTCGGCAGACGGGGCGGTGCTTCATCTGCGACGACCCCGTCGACCTGCTCCTTCACAAGGGCCAGCTCGACGTCGATCACATTGACCCGCTGGTCCAGGACGGGCTGGACGCCGAGAACAACTTCGCGCTCACCCACGCCTCCTGCAACCGTCGCAAGGGAGCGGCCAACCTCGAGATCGCGCGACGGCTCGCCGAGTTCGAGCGGCTGCAGGAGAAAGCGCAGGACACCGGGAAGCGTGGCGCGAACCTCGGTGACGTCCTCTCGCGCCACGGCGGCGGCAAGGCGCTGCTGCGTATCCGACGCGAGGCGGCGCACGTGGAGTTCAGCGTCCCCGAAGTCGGCGACAACAGCATCCGACGAGTGCCGTTCTACCACGACAAGCTGAGCGGCATGGACTCGTTCTTCACCGCACTGCCGCTCGAGTACCTGCACCACGACGACCGAATCAACCCGCGCAGCATCGGGGCCAACATTCGGGGTCTGATCGAGGAGTTTCTGCAGAAGCGGCCCCAGCTCCACGTCGGGCTGGCGTGGTGGGCCCCCGAGAAGGACGGCGCCGGGGCGGTGAAAGTCTTCGACGGGCAGCACAAGGCGGCAGCACAGATCCTCCTCGGCGCCCGCGAGTTACCGGTCCGCGTCTTCCTGGAGCCCGATGTCAACGTGCTGCTCCTGGCCAACACCAACGCCGGCGGCAAGCTCCGACAGGTCGCGTTCGACACCGCGGTGATGCGCCACCTGGGCAGCTCACTCTACGTCGATCGGGTGAAGCGCTATCAGTCCATGCGGGGGCTCGCCGAAAACGACTACTCTTTCTCGGAGCAGGACCTGGTGCGCTTCTTCCGTGGCGAGCGACGCGAGATGGAGCGCTACATCATCGACGCGCAGCGTGACGGTATCACCCACGACCAGCAGAACGCGCTCCTGGAATTCGTCGAGTGGGCAGGCAAGGGCGCCGACCGGCCGCTCTCGTACAACACGATCGAGCGGAGCTTCTTCCGCGAGTTCCTCTACAAGAAGGCGCTCGATACGCCGATCGACGTGGGGATAGCGGAAGGCACCAATCCCCGGCAGCTCGAGCGCGAGCAGATGGTGCGTTTGATGAGCCTGTTCGCAGAGATCTTCTTCATCGGGAACTGGGACCCGGAGCTCGGTGGGCGTCGGCTGGAAAGCCAGGTGCAGGGCGGGGAGGTGATTCCCGAGGGTCACATGCGGGCGTGGAGGATCGCGCGCGAGGAGGTGCTCTCGAACGTGACGCGCTGGATGCGGCTCGTGATCGCGAACTACTACGCGTACACCGGCAAGGTCATCCACGAGGACCGGCAGCTTCACGGCCGCCTGCCCGACGAGCTGTGGGATCGGCTGCGAAACTTTCTGGAAAGCTTGACCCGGCTGCCTTGCTGGGTGGATCGCAACCTCAGCACGACCGTCTTCGGCCCCAAGCAGAACCTCGACTATTGGGAAACGGTCTTTCAGACTGGTAAGTCGCCCTCGGGCATCCAGATCCTCACAGCACCTCTGGATCTCAACGAGATGATCCGGCCTCGGACGCCGACCGCCGGGAGGAAAGCGTGAAGCGGATCCCTCATGCGCAAGCCGTGGTGAAGGCGCTTCGCTCGGTCCGGACGGCCGCTCAGAGGTCGCAGAAAGGACTGAATGTGGCCGCCGGCCAGAGGATGGCCAAGGGCGACTACGCGACGGCGGAGATATTGGCGGCCAGGGGCAAGGAGATCCGGCAGTTCCAGTCGGAGGTCGAGGCGCTGCGCAAGCGATGGCGCGAGGTCTGCGGAGCCACTGGCGGCGCGTCCGGGAAGGCGGCGACTCCCCTCTGGCAGTACTACCAGCCGATCCTCCAAGGTCTTGTCCAGGCCGGCGGGGAGTGCCGACAAGCCGAGTTGGAGAAGCAGGTCGATCGCCTGATGGGAGCTGCGCTGCAGCCCGGAGATCGTAACGCGATGGCGCGGGGTCGCGAACGCTGGAGGGTCATGGTGCGTCAGGCCCGCAGGTCCTTGGTCGCCGAGGGTTGGATCGAGGACCGTAGTGGGAAGCTCTGGAGGATTACGGACTCGGGTCGGAAGGCGGCGGAGCAGCCGATCGCCGAAGATCCGGGCACGCGCAAGTAAAGTTGACAGTGAGTCACATCACTACGCCGTTGAAGCACGGGTCGTTACCTGGGCGTCAGCCGGTCGGGCTTGAAGAGTAGAATGTCGCCGTGATGGATGGCTGGGGCAAGAGGAGTGGGCCGGGATGCCAGAGCTCGCCCGTTTTTTCGGCATCATCATTCGCATGTTCGCCGAACCTGCGGCGCCGCACCATCGATCCCATTTCCACGCCTACTACCAGGACGACGTCGGGATCTTTGCGATCGATACGGTCGAGCTCATCGGAGGCAGCCTCCCCCGGAGGCAGTTGCGACTCGTGGAAGCCTGGGCGGAGATTCACCGGGCTGAGCTGCTCGCGGCCTGGGAGCGACTGCAGTCCGGCCGCCCGCCACACAAGATTGAGCCGCTACGCTGAGGAGTAAGGGACGTGGGACATCCGGTCTACAGGGTCAAGGCATTCGAAGTCGTCGGGCCGTACCGCATCCGGATCGAATTCTCGGATGGTCTGGCTCAAACGATCGATTTTCGGCCAATCCTCGAAGGCGAGATGTACAGCCCGTTGCGTGATCTGAGCCGGTTCAACGCGGTCTCGCTCGACCCTGAGATCCATACCCTCGTTTGGCCGAACGGTGCCGACTTCGATCCCGCGACGCTTCACGACTGGCCGGACCACGAAGCCGAGATGATCGCACTCGCTAGGCGCTGGGCGACTGCAAGGTCCAGCGAGAAGACCAGCTAACCGCGCGTTATTTGCTCTCGATGCGTCCGACCTTGCGCACGCCTTCGGCGAGGCGGCGGGCGTCGGCGTCAAAGAACTTCTGAAATTCCTCGCCCTGCTTGAAGGTCACCGGCGTTTCGAGCTTGGCCATCGCGCCCTTGAACTCGGGATCGTTCACGGTCTGGCGCAGCGCTTCGCGGAGCTTCTGCTGGACGGGCTCCGGCGTCGCCTTCGGCGCAAACACGCCGGCCCAGATGTAGAACTCCGCGTCGGGGTAGCCCAGCTCCTTGAAGGTCGGAACCTCGGGCAGCGCGGCCACGCGCTTGTCGCCCCAGCCGGCCAGCGCGCGCAGCTTGCCGCCCTTGATATGGGGCAGCACGACGGCCGGGCCGGACGCCAGCGCGTCGACGTGGCCGCCCAGGATGGCGGTGAGCGCGGGACCGGCCCCGGCGTAGGGCACGTGCCGGAACTTGATGCCGGCGGCGTGCGAGAGCAGCTCCATCGCCATGTGCAGCGTGCCGTACACGCCCGAGGAGCTGAAGGCGACCTGGCCCGGACGCTTCTTGGCGTCCTCGATGAACTCTTTGGCCGTCTTCCACGGGCTCTCGCTCCGCACGACGAGGATGGTCGGGTCGGCGGAGATCAGCGCGATCGGCGCGAACTGGTCGACGGTGAAAGCGGGCGCGCGCGCGAAGATCTTGTCGGCCTCGGGGATGATCGAGATGCTCGACAGCGCCATAAGCAGCGTGTAGCCGTCGGGCCGGCTCGTCGCCACGTACTGCATCCCCACCGCCCCCGCCGCCCCGGTCTTGTTCACCACGCCGACGGGGTTCTTCAGCACCTTCTCCATCGCCGCCGCCA
>JBGPYK010000369.1:0-3673 GCA_041493245.1 Methylomirabilia bacterium
GGCACGAGCGCAACGCCTCCTTGGCGCGGTCGGGTCCGAGCGTGACGGCGACGACCTCGCCCTGGCCGCGCTTCTCTTTGATCCGCAGCGCCTCCTCCACGGCGAACTCGTCGTAGGGCGAGACGATCCACGTGATGCCCGTGGTATCGATCGTCTTGCCGTCGGCGCCGATCTTGATCTGGGTCGCCGTGTCCGGCACCTGCTTGATGGCCACGAGGATCTTCATGCGATCACCCCTCTAATCATTTCCCTCTAGCAGGTTGCGGAAAACACCGCAGGCCGATCAAAAGGGGCCAGATGCTAGGCGGCGAGGGAAGCGCTGACTGAGGCGTACTCCGAGTACGCCGCAGGGAGGCGCGACTGAGCCAACGACGCAGATGGCCCCTTTTCATCGGCCTGCTGATCGTTTCATCGCTCGCCTCGGGCGGGCGTGCCTGCGGCACCACCGACGCCCAGCGGCTCGTAGTGCAGCTCGCGAGTGATGCGGAAGCGGTCGCCCGGGATGAAGACGCGGTCGAACACGACGGGCCGGCCATCGGCGTCGAACGAGACGCGCTCCGACTCGAACGCGGGTATGCCAGCGCCGCACCCGAGGTCGCGCGCCTCGCGCCGCCCGAGACGGACGGCCGAGACCATCTCGCGGGCGCGCCCGATCGTGATCCCCAGCTTGAACTCGAGGGCCTGGCCGAGCGGCGTCCGCTCCAGGTCCGACTTGATCAACTCCTCGCCCAACCGCGCGGCCAGGAACAAGCGTTGGAGCCCGATCGGGTGACGGTCGACGAGGCGGAGCCGCTCGATCACGAACACGCGCGCGCGTCCGCTGAGTCCGAGCGCCTCTGCGGCGCGACGATCGGCGATCGCGAAGCGGGTGCCGAGCAGGCGCGTGCTCACGGGTTCGCCCTGCGCCAGCAGCTCGCCCGCGAAGCGGCGAAGCTGGAGGATGTCATAGTCGATCGAGGGCGCGGCGACGAACGTCCCCAGACCGTGGCGCCGCACGATGAGGTGCTCGCGCTCGAGCAGCTCGAGCGCATGGCGCAGGGTCATGAGCGTGACGCCGAAGGTCTGCGCGAGCTTGCGCTGGTTGGGGAGCGGCGCGCCCGGCGCCAGCTCGCCGTCGCGGATCTGTTCGCGCAGCGATTCGGCGATGCGGTGATAACGGGGAACGCGTGAGTTCATCGAGCCTCTTTCAGCCAAGTGTTCTAGAACTCTTCACTGCCACAGCCGCTGCGAAGCGCCAGCACACGGAGAAAAGAGACACTGCGACGGGAAGTTAGCGCGCCCCAACGTGCCTACATATTAGGCCCCCTGGTGGTTGTGACGCAAGGGGTCTCCCACCCGCGTCTCCGGCGCGCGACCGTCCCTTGAATCGCCGGGCGTCGGGTGTCATCCTTGCCCCGCCATGAGCCCGATGCGCCCGTCATTTCGCGACGTCCTCACCCGCCTCGACCGCGACGGCGCGCTGCTGCGCCTATCGAAGGACGTCGATGCGCGCCACCTGTCCGCACTGGTGGTCAAGGCGGATAGGCCCGTGCTCTTCGAGCGCGTGCGCGGCTTCGACATGAGGGTCGCCGGCGGGCTCTTCTGGAACCGCAAGCGGTTGGCGGCGGCGCTCGGCTGGCCGGAATCGGAGCTGGGCACACGCTTCGCGGCCGGCGCGCACGCGATGGTGGAGCCGCAGCTCGTCGAGCGTGGGCCGGCACAGGAGATCGTCAAAACCGGGCGCGACGTCGATCTCACCGCGCTGCCGATCCCGCTGCTCGCAGAGAAGGACGGCGGCCCGTACATCAGCTCGGGCGTGGTGATCGCGCGCGGCGCCGAGCGCAGCCTCAACGCGGGCGTTTACCGCCTCATGTACCGCTCGCGTGACGAGACCGGCATCGACCTCGTCACCGTCTCCGACCTCCGCCGACTCTACGAGGCCCGGCTCGCGAAAAACGAGCCGCTGCCGATCTCGGTCTCCATCGGCGTCCATCCCATCGAGATCTTGAGCGCGGCCTTCAAAGCGCCGTCGGGCGTGGGCGAGATGGCAATCGCCGGCGGCCTGCACGGCGCGCCCGTCCCGCTCGTCCGCTGCACGACGATCGATGTGCCCGCCATCGCCGACGCCGAGGTCGTGCTGGAAGGCGAGCTGCTCCCCATCGGCTGGACGGAGGACGAGGGCCCCTTCGGCGAGTTCGCCGGCATGTACGGCGACCTCAAGGCCAACCCCGTCTTCAAGGTCAAAGCGATCACGCACCGGCACGACGCCGTCTTGCAGCTCCTCCAGATGCCGTGGGAGAACGCGTGGCTCGGCGCCGCCGCCACCGAGGCCCAGGTGTGGGCGGCGCTCCGGACCGCGGGCGTGGACGTGGTAAACGTCGCGGTGACCGAGGGCAGCGCCTGCCGGTGGTCGGTCATCGCCTCCATCCGCAAGCGCGCCGGCGGGGGCAAGAACGCGCTGCTGGCGATCTTGGCACTGCCGGACACCAAGCACGCCCTCGTCGTGGACGAGGACGTCGACATCCACGACCCCACCCAGGTCGAGTGGGCGAAGACGTTCCGCGTCCAGGCCGACAAGGACGTGATCATCATCGAGGGCGCCCAGGCCAAGCACGTGGACCCGAGCGTCCGCCCGTGGGAGTTGGCGAAGGGCCAGCTCCCGATGACCGCAAAGATGGGCATCGACGCCACGATCCCCGAGGGCATCCCGCCCATGTACTACGAGCGCATCCGCCACGTCTGGGTCGACGACGTGAAGCTCGAGGACTATCAATGACCGCCGCCGTCCTCACCGACCGCATGGCCGCGCTGCTCGGCGAGCGCCCGCGCACGTTCTACGAGCTGCTGCGCGAGCTGGACGACGTCGAGTACCGCACGATCCTCCAGGCCTGGGGCTCCCTCCGCGAGCGCCGCGCGCTCGGGCGGGACGCGCACGGACGGTATCTGATCCGCGCGAAGTAGCCGGACATGGGTGAGACGCGGGTCGATCTGCTGCACCTGCTCGAGGACCTGCGGGACGCGTATCCCGGCGCGACCGAGGAGACGATCCTGACGGAGATCGTCGCCAACGCGCTCGACTCGGGCGCCGGGACCATCACGATCACGACGGACGCGGCGGCGCCCGCTCTCACCATCGCCGACGATGGAGGCGGGATGCGGCGGCGCGAGTTGGCCCGCTACCACGACATCGCCTCCAGCACGAAGGTCCGCGGCGCGGGCATCGGGTTCGCGGGCGTCGGCATCAAGGTCGCGCTGCTGGTGTGTGCCGAGGTCGTGACCGAAACGCGGCGCGGCAAGCACCACGTAGCCTCGGCCTGGCGCCTGGCGTCGCGGCAGAAGGCGCCGTGGCGGTGGATCCCACCGTCGGGCCTCGTCGGCGCGCACGGCACGGCCGTGAGGCTCACCCCGACGAACGCGCTCTCGCCGCTCGTCGACCCGGGATTCGTCGAGGGCGCGCTCCGCCGGAATTTCCAGCCCCTCTTCGACCCCGCCGTCGCCGACATTCTGAAGACCGAGTACCGGCGCGGCGTCGCCTTCCTCCTCAACGAGCGCGGGCTCGAGCCGCAGGGTTGGCGCGCGCAGGACACCGCGCTGCTGGCCGTCCGCGTGGCGCGCAAACGCAAGCTCGCGGGCGCCGGCTACTTGATCCGCGACGCGGCGTCGCTGCCGGAGGACCTTCGCGGCCTCGCCGTCA
>JBGPYK010000592.1:0-2204 GCA_041493245.1 Methylomirabilia bacterium
AGCTTCTCGTTCTGGATCTTGATGAGCTGGCGCGCCACGTCCCGCTCCGCCGTGTACCAGTACGGATTGATGCTCAGGGCCTCGACGTCGATGCCCTGCTCGTCCATTGCGCGGAGCCGGTCCTGCGTCTGCGACATGAGGAGGGTCCGCGCCTCCACCTTCCTGCCCATCACGGCCATCGCCTCGGGCACCGCGCAGTGCGCGTGCACATCGACGGTCTTCACGCGCCGGCCGTTCACCACCACTTCCCGGCGTCGCGCTCGAGCCCCCGCGGTCGTGGCGCCCGTCACATCGCATCCGACAAAGGCGACGCCGGCCGTCGCGCCGGCGGGTTTCTCAGTGGGAGTGCGAGCCGCAGGACGTCGCGGGGCTGGGGCCCCGCCGTCCGAGGCGAGCCTATGAATGGATTTCTTGCCCGTCATTCCGTTCTCTCCAGTCGAGCCGATTGTGCGGGGATTATGACACGCGTTGCGGTGCGGACGTCGGGGCGGTCGCTCGCGTCCGCTGCCACACGCTGGCGCGCCACCGGATGCCGATGAGGAGCGTGAAGACCAGGCCAACCGCGCAGTAGGCGCTGATGGTCGGCGAGTAGCCGACGCGCTCGATGAGGACGCCGGAGCCCATCAGCCCCAGGGGCATGCCGTAGACGGCGAGCATGCGCACGCCCATCACGCGCGTGCGGAACCGGTCGCCGGCCGCCGCGAGCAGGGTGGCCGTCATCGAGATCATCGCCACGCTCTGGACGAAGCCGGCGAGCAAGAGCGCGAGCAGCCCGGGGCCCAGGGTCTGCACGTGCCCGAAGCCGAGCAACAGGGCGTACCAGATCACGGTGTGGACGAGCGTGGAGCGCTCCGGGCGGCGGGGCCCTCCCGTCACCACCATGGTGATCGAGCCCAGAAGGCCGCCGAACGAGAAGCTGGCGACGAGCCAGCCCAGGCCTGTGGCGTCCACCAGGTAGACGCGCTTGGCGACATAGGGCAGGAGGCCGCTCGACACCGGATACGCGGTCAGGTTGATCAGAAACGCCAGCCACATCAGGGCGAGCAGCTTGGGCGTCGTCAGGACGTGGGCCAGGCCGTCCTTGAGGTCGCGCCAGCTCGAGGTTCGGAGCGAGGACGCTCCGCCCGGCGTCGCACTCGGGTCCGGCACCGGACGCCCGCGCGACACGCCGAAGGTCAGCGCGAGGCTCGCGACGTAGCAGATCGTGACGAAGACGTAGGCGTACCCGATGCCCAGGACGGTGGAGAGTCCCGCGCCGGCGAGCGCCCCGGCCACGCGGGCGGAGTCCTGGGTGGTGCGGGACAGGCCGAGGGCGCCCATCAGGTGGTCCGGCGGGATCGTCTCGCCGATGAGCGAGTTCCGCATCACGATGTCGTTGGGGCGGACGATGCCGGCGAGCGCCGCGACGACCAACACCCACGTCGGCGTGAGGATCCCGGCCACGGCCAGGACCATCAGGAGCGCGGCGAACATGGCGTACGTCGCGCGCATCGCGCACAGCATGGCCCGGCCACCGAGCCGGTCGCCCACCACCCCGAACATCGGCGCGGCGAGCGTGCCGAGCAACTGCAGTGAGCCGAAGGCGGTGAGCAGCAGGACCGACCCGGTGTGGACCATCACGTACCAGCCGAGGATGACCGTCTCCATCTCGAACGCCCACGAGGTGAGCAGGTCGGCGGGCCACTGGAACCGGAAGCTACGAACGCGGAAGGCGGCGAGGATCAGAGGAAATCGGGAACGCCGGTGCTCATGCTTCGTATTCTTGAGTGACCTGAAGTTCGACGTCGCCGTCGTCGTCGACGGCGAGCGTGATCAGGTTGGGCCGACAGCAGACGGTGCAGTCCTCGGTGAACGTCTGCCGGCGGCCGCCGCTCGGATCCGCAAACACCTCGTTCTCCTCGCCACAAAACGCGCAACCGTACGTCACGGGCCTCAGTCTAGCCCAGAAAATTCATGAACGATCGCACGGGTGAGTCGGGTCGATTGGTCGTGGGAGGCGATCGATTTTCATGTAGGGCGGGGGCTTGTCCCACGCCGCTCGCTGACCGATGAGAGATGGCGTCGGCGGGGGACGAGCCCCCGCCCTACAGATCCACAGAACCTGTCCGACGCTAGCGAACATCGATCATGCATCGTTCACGCTAGCTCCTCTTCAAGCGACCCGGTAGCGTTGCACCGCGGCTTCATCCAGCTCGAGGCCAAGG
>JBGPYK010000202.1:0-5225 GCA_041493245.1 Methylomirabilia bacterium
CCGAGGCCTTGAGCGGTCCAATGTCAATGATCTTCTCACGCGTCGTGTACGTGATGCCCTGGTAGGCCAGGGCGAGCACGCCGAGAATGATCAGGGCGATACCGACGAGAGTCACGGGTTTCACGGCGCTCTCCTCCCTCTCCTGGTCATGCGTTTCTCGCTGCTGGTGCTGGGCGAATCGCTTCCTGCCCAGCCCGGAGAGCCTCGCTGACATTCTCCCTCGTATCCTGCAAGAATTCGTCAGCCCGACGCAGGGCCTCTCCGCCGCGGTCCAGCACCTTGCCGGCCTGCTCCTCTACCGTCCGAACGCCCTCCGCGGCCTTCGTGCGCACCCCGCGCGTCTTGTCCTCCACGTACTCCTCCAGCTCCCGTCCCCACAGCCACACGACGGCTGCCCCCAGGATCGCTCCCAGGACAAAGACCCCACTGGTTCGCATCGCAGTCCTCCTCGTTTGTGATTTCAGGCGATCCCGTCGCGACGGCTCGATCTTCCGCCACATTTCGTCGGTCGCGACCTCGTGGGGCGCTGGCGTCAGCCCCACCGCGCACCCCACCGCCGCGGCGTCACATGGATCGGCGGCCGCCAATGAACTGCAACACGATGACAATGACGGCGATCACTAGCAGTAGATGGACCAACCCGCCGGCCGTGTACGAACTGACCAAGCCGAGCACCCACAGCACCAGAAGAATCACGGCAATCGTCCACAGCATGGCACCCTCCCTTCACGTCGTCCGCTGAAGTCGTCCGCTGCAACCGAGGCACCAAGCCGATTTTGTAGCGGATCGGCGGCCGTTACGCCCTGGTCACCATGTGCATCGGCTGGGGTCAGGGCATCGCGGCCATCGCATCGACCGCGAAGACCGCGTCGCAGGATCGTGCCACCACCTCATCGAGGTCAGTACGACCGATCTGCATCCGTTCCTCCTCGGCTCGATGCCCCGTACGTCGACGAATCGTGCAAGACGCCGACCACGCCACGCCGTGCGCGGATCGCACGCCGGGAGGCCGCGTTCTTCAATCGCGACGGCCATTTCGAGCAGCCCGATGTCGCGACGATGCGAGCGCGACGACTGCTCGACCGGGGCGGCCATGCCCCATCGAGGAGCGCGAACCCCGTCGATGGACGCTGGGTCGTGGGGCCCCGAGAATGTCATATCCCCCGAGTCGGGCCAGGAGCACACCAGAGATGGCAAACTCGACGGTGCCGATGATGTCGACGACGAAAAACCATGGCTGGCCGCAACGCTCTACAGTGTCACATTTCGTCCGGCCGGGGAGCTCAAGGCGACGCGCCGTTCGGCTGTCGTTGACAAGTGATCTGGCCGGGGGCCTTCCTGGAGATCGTGGTCTACTGGTGGGACATGACCGCAGACTGACCGGGACAGGCGGCGGCGGGCGGCAGGGGCCCGAGCGGGCCGCCGAGTGAGGGAAGAATGCTGAAGCCGATCAGGCGCATCATTACCGGGCACGACGCCCAGGGCCGGTCGATCATCGCCAGCGATGGCCCCTCGCCCCACACCATCGCGGTGCTGGACTCGCCGGCGTTCGGCATGACCGACCTCTGGGTGACCCACGACGCGCCCGTCGACAACGCCGGCACCGCCGACCCCGCGGCGCGGAAGATCGTGCTGGAGCCGCCGCCGCGCGGGACCATCTTCCGTGTGGTCGAGTTCCCGCCCGACTCGCAGATGGCGGGCAAGTTCGACCGCGTCAAGGCCTTCGAGGCGATCGGCGCGCGCGCGGCCCTCGACCCCGACGCTTCGCGGCATCCGGGGATGCACCGGACGCACTCCGTGGACTACGCGATCGTGCTGTCCGGCGAGATCTGGGCGGTGATGGACGTGGGCGAGACGCTGCTGCGGGCCGGTGACTGCTTGATCCAACGTGGCACCAACCACGCCTGGAGCAATCGCAGCACTGTCCCCTGCCTCGTGGCCTTCATTCTCGTCGGCGCCACGCCACTTGGGTAGAAAGCCGTCTTTACCCGCTTGACCCTGTGCACACGACGCCCGTATCGTGTGGCGACCTGAACATGGCCGATGACACTCCCTCCGTCGTGCAGCACGTCCGGACCGGAGAGCCATGTGTCGACCCACGCGTGAGAATGCCGTGAAACAGGAGATGGATATGAGCGGGGTGTATGACGGCCTCACGGTCGTTGAGCTCGCTGATCGCCGCAATCAGTGGGCCGGCAAGCTCCTGGCCGACGGAGGCGCCCGCGTGATCCAGATTGAACCGACCAATGGCAGTCCGGGACGCTGGTGCGGGCCCTTCGTCAATGACGAGGTCGATCCCGACCGCTGCCTGGACTACTGGTGGTACAACACAGGAAAGCAGAGCGTGGCCCTCGACATCGGCCGCCAGCCCGCTCAGGACCTTCTGCGGCAACTGCTGGCCCGCGCCGACATCTTCATCGAAAGCACACCGCCGGGGACCTTATCGCGATATCGCCTGGACTACGGCTCCGTTTCGGCCAATAAGGCGCTCATCTATACGTCGCTGACCGACTTCGGCCAGGATGGGCCCTGGCGCGACTACCTGATGAACGACGCCGCCCACCTCGCCCTCGGCGGCCAGATGGCGAGCACCGGCTACTCCGATCCCGGCGTCACACCGATCGGAGGGCAAGGGCACCAAGCCTGGCACATGGGCGGCGTCTTCGCGCTTCATGGGATCACCCTTGCACTCTTCGACCGCATGACGACCGGTGAAGGGCAATACATCGACGTCTCGATCCACGACTCGTGCGCGATCGGAACCGAGGGCGCGGTGCCGGAGTGGCTGCACAACGGCCACACATTCTTCCGCCAGACGGGCATGCATGCCGGCCCGCGACGGCTCCCGGACCTCGAGCTTCCGACGGCCGACGGCATGTACGTGATCGCGATCAACCAGTCCTTCAGCGACCGGTCCTGGTCGCAGCTCGTCAACTGGATGGAAGAGAAGGGCGTCGCCGGCGAGCTGACGGACCAGAAGTACCGCAAGGAGGCGGTCCGGACGGCCGAGTATCGCCAGGGAACCATCATGCGCGACGCCATTCGCCGGCTGATCGCGGCCAGCAAGGGTGAGGAAATATTCCATCGCGCGCAGGCGTCCGGCATCTCGTGGGGCGTCATCCGCGCACCCGAGGAGAACTACGGCGTGCCGCACTACCAGCAACGGAATTTCTGGCGCGACGTCGAGCATCCGGAGATCGGGCGGGCCATTCCCTATCCGCGTGGCCCGTACATGTCCGATCGGCTCCAAATCGAGCCGCGAGGGCGAGCGCCTCGTCTCGGTGAGCACACGACGCAGGTCCTCGGAAGCGATCTCGGACTTCGAGGTCAGGAGATTGCTGCGCTCATCGCAGCGGGAGTGGCGCGATGACTCCGCCCGCGAACGTGCCGAAGGGAATTCTCAATGGCGTGCGGATCCTCGATTTCACGTGGAAGACGGTGGGACCGTGGGCGCCGCGCCTGCTCACGCATTTCGGGGCCGAGGTGATCCACGTCGAGCGCGCCGGATCCTGGGACGATCACCGCTTCACGCTCCACAAGAGCCCGATCATCGAGGGCCCGCAGAAGGAGTTCTCGTCCACGTCCACGAAAGCCACCGGCCCCTTTCATGGTGGGGACAGCGGGGACGGAGATAAGAAGTATTACTCCACCCCGTACTTCTCCATCCTCCACCACGGAAAGCTGGCGATCAGCCTGAACACTCGCCATCCGGAAGGGTTGAAGCTCGCCGAGAGGCTCATCGGCATCTCGGATGCGCTCGTCGAGAACTTCAGCGGTGAGGTCTTGCCGAGCTGGGGACTTGGCTGGGAACGCATCCACGCGATCAACCCGCGGCTCGTGTACATGAGCACGTCGGGCTTCGGCCACTCCGGCGAGTGGAAAGGCTATCGCAGCTTCGGTCCCACGGCGCAGGCGCAGTCAGGCCTTTCCCTGGCCTCCGGCTTGCCGGGGATGCCGCCCGCGGGCTGGGGCTTTTCCTACATGGACGTCATGGGCGGATGGATGGGCGGCCTCGCGCTCATCATGGGCTTGCTCCAGGCCAAGAAGACCGGCGAGGGGTTCTACGTCGACTATTCCGTCACCGAAGGCGCGATGTCGCTCCTCGGGACGTACATGCTCGACTATCAGGTGAACGGACGCACGACGCGCCGGCCGGGCTTCCCGCCCGGCAACCGCTCCCTCTTCCCGGCGGTGGCCCCACACAACACCTATCGTTGCTCTGGAAAGGACCGCGCGGGACAGGACTGGTGGGTCTTCATCGCCTGCGAGGCGCCGCAGCAATTCGACTCGCTCTGCGCCCTCATGGGCCAGCCCGAGCTGTGTCTCGACGCGAGGTTCGCGACCAACGAGCAGCGCGTCGCGAATCAGGACGAGCTCGACGCCATCATCGGCCGGTGGACGCGGCCGCGACGCCGGTACGACGTCATGCTGAAGTGCCAGCAGGCCGGCATCATCGCCGCGGTGGTTCAGACCGCCGAGGACCGCGTGGAATACGATCCGCAGTTGAAGCACCGCGACATGCATCCCGTCATCCACCATCCCGAGATCGGTGACTTCGAGTACGAAGGCTATCCGGTGAAGCTCTCGCGGACCCCGGCCTTCGTGCACGGACGCGGGCCCACGCTGCAGGAGCACAACCGCTACGTCTACGGCGATCTTCTCGGCCTGAGCGACGAGGAAATGGCGGCGCTCGAGGAGCGAGGAGTCATTTGAAAGGATGGGGGGCCTCGAAGGGCCCCCCAAGCCCCCCGACGCTCGGAGCACCCCGGCGGAGCCGTGGCGCTCCTCGACCAAGCGATGCGTTCACAAGCTCTGCGGGCTCGTCCATGAGGCCCGCACGCCGAGGAGGATTCGATGGCCGTCAGCTTTGACCGCGCCCGGCTCGCGCCGCTGAAGGACACGGTGGCGATCGTCGGCGTCGGCGAGACCGATTACGCGAAAGACTACCGGGGGCTCAGTGGGCAGGCCGTCAGCAAGGGCGAGGCCCGGTACGATTCGTACACGCTGGCGTCGCGGGCCCTGAAGCGGGCGCTGGACGACGCGGGCCTCCGCAAGGACGACATTGACGGCCTGTGCACCGCCGGCCTTTCGGGCGAGCGGGCCAGTGAACTCTGGGGCCTGAACCCGCGCTGGAGCGGCGCGGGCGATGCGGCTCAATGCATCATCGAAGCGACCATGGCGATCAATGCGGGGCTCTGCACGACCGTCGCGCTGGTCTACGGCAA
>JBGPYK010000467.1:0-2965 GCA_041493245.1 Methylomirabilia bacterium
GTCGAAGAAGTCGATCTCCCGGACGCGCTGGACGTCCCGTGCGAGCCGCCCCAGCTCGTCGTTCCGCCGGGCGGCGCCGCTCTTCCGCTCGACGCTCCGCGCGAGCTTGCGGTAGCGCTCGGCGAGGTCCCGGTAGTCGTTGTTGCGCGCGTCGTGGAAGAGCCGCACCGCGTCCGTGCGCGCCATGTTCTCGATCTGGTCGACCTTGAGCAGCGTCGCCTCCCCTCCGTCCTTCTGGACTTCTTGGCTCAGCCACTGGAAGTGCTCGACGTGCTCGACGGTGAACGGGAGGAGGTACACGGATTTCTTGAGCGCGACGGCCCCCAGCGCCCGCAGCTTCCGCCAGGCCCGGACGCGCAGGCTCGAGGGGTGCGGCGGGAGGCTGACCATCAGGACCAGCCAGGCAGGCGCCATTCCGCTAACGCTTGTACAGGCTCCCGGCCCGGGCGTCAATCGTCGCCGCCGGCGGGTACGGGCCCAATTTGCTTCGCCATACTTCGATCATTTCACCGCTCGCCTCGATCTTCGATCATTTCACCGCTGCGGCTCGCGCCTCGACGGCGCTCACCTCGCACGGCGGGCACCGACTCGGCTCGCACTACCATGTTTCCGTGCGACCGAACAAGTCGGCTACACTGGTGCCACAGGCGACTCAACCCCACGTTTGGAGGCTACGCCCGACATGAAGGATCTCACGACCCCGCTCCGCGCCCTGCACAGCCGGAGGCAAGCCCTCACCGAAAAGGAACACCGCCTCATCGCGGATCTCAACCGGGTGCTGCCGAGAATCGGCTATCAGGCCGTTCCCACCGGAGCCAAGGCCGCGTCTCGACGGGCGGGGACCGGCGCGCGGAAGACGCTGGCGTGTCCCAAGTGTTCCCGGCGCTTCGCGCATCGCCTGCACCTCGGCCGGCATCTCTCCGCTACTCACAAAGTCAAGAAGCGCGCCACGTAGCAGGAGCCGGCGCTTTCCCGCAGGCTGCTAGACGAGGAGCCTGTAGGAGTATCGAGGAGCGCCACGGCTTTGCCGGGGCGCTCCGAGCGTTGGGGGGTATGGGGGGCCATGTCGGGGCCCCCCATGTTGCTATCGGGTTGGCCGGCCGGCCAGGTCGTCGAAGGGGCCGGTGATGTGGATGACCTCGTTGAGCCGGAACAGGCCGCGGCGGACGGCGACGACGAAGAGGTCGCCGGCGATCCCCGCCCGCCGGGTCTCCGGGGTCGCGGGCGCGAAGCACAGCGTGCGTGGGGCATCGCCCTCCGTGAAGGTGGCGAAGTCGACGGGCGCGCCATTGGGGGCGATGAAGAAGATCTTCGCGGCATGACGGTCGGCCACGAAGAGACGGCCGCCCGGCCCCACGCCCATTCCGGCGGGCAGCGGACCGCTCAGCACGAGGGTCGGCGCGCCCTGCGGGCTCACCTTCCAGATCTCCCCCGGCCCGCGCTGCCACGGTGCTTCATTGTTCGTATCGCTTCCGACCCAAAGCTGATCGGCGTCGTCCACCGCGAGCAGGCGCGGCCGCGCGATCACGATGTGGCGCGGGTCGAGCACACGGCCCGAGGCGTCCAGCTTGACCACCACGCCCTGGAGGCGGTCGGCGACGTAGACGTTGCCGGCGGCATCGGCGGCGGCGCCCTCGGGCTGCTGGAGCAGCGGTGGCGCCCCCGCCGGAGGCGTCCCGCCGGCGAGGAGCTGCGTGCGCCCGTCCAGCAGGCGGTAGAGGGCACCGACCTTCCGGTCGCGGTCGAACGTCGTGACGAACAGCTCACGCCCCCCGCGCGCCGCGAAGACCTGGGGACTCCAGAGCGGAGGACCGTACAAGAAACGCGATTCGATGCTCGGGGTGAGACGGGCGCCGCCCGGGGCGACACGATAAATCGGCCAGAGATCCTCGATCTCCCCGCCGCTGTACCGTCGCCCCGTCCGCGCCAGGTAAAGGCCGCCCGCGTGGTCGATGGCCGCCGTCGTCGTCGTGGGGATCCCGCTGCCGACGCTGCTACCCGACTCGAAGCCGTCGCCGCTGACGTACACCCGCGCGCTGAAGCCCGGCGGGAGCGTGATCTCTCCAAACGCCGGCGCGGGAGCGGCCGGCGACGCCGCGGCGAGGAGCAGCGTGACGAGGAGGAGAGAGCGATACCGGCACATGCCGACGTCAGACGCGGCTTCGGACGGCACGATACCGGCCATCGGGAATCCGCTCGACTCTCGCCGCGTGTTCGAGGTCGTCGAGCAACTGCTCGACGCGCTTCGTGACGGGCGCCTTCGCTCCGACGGCCAGCCCGGCGCAGAGCAGCTCGTTGGCCAGGGCGGCCGCCGTCGCGCCCGCCTCATGGGCTCTCAGCACGGCGACGAGCTTGGCCTCGGGCGAGATGGCGTCGCCGCGCCGCAGCGGGGCGAACATCCGTCGATCGTCAGTCATCATCGGTTCCGGAGGTGGGAGGTGGTCCGGCGAAACGAGCTCACCCGCTCCGACAGGTCCACGGTGCCCAGCTCCCGCATACGCCCCAGACCTTCCGCCACGGCAGTTGCGATCGAGGGAAACGTGCGGAAGGATTCTTCGACCATCTCGCCGGCGTAGTTGACGATCCGCCAGCGCCAGTCCGGATACGACGGGGTGGAGAACGCAATCACCTGCATCGTGGGCCTCCTTTTCCTCCCGCCGAACCAAGGAGGCGTGCCCGCCAGTTTACAGGAACCAGTGGCCATCCGTACGACACACGTGTATACTCCGTGTGTCTGGCTCGATTGAGGGCTCACTCGGGACCCCTCCTCCCTTTCAGACCGCGTTTCCCGGCCACTTCCGCTTCGTGGGGCGTGTCATGCATGAACCCTGCGGAAGACTGACCGGGGCCCAGATGCGCCCTCGCGAGGAAGTCGTTTCATGTCCTTCACTTCTTTCCCTTTGCACGCCGAGCTGCTGCGGGCCGTCGACGCCCTCGGCTTCACCGTTCCCACTCCCATCCAAAA
>JBGPYK010000455.1:0-3070 GCA_041493245.1 Methylomirabilia bacterium
GGATCATTTCACCGCTCGGCTCGCGGCGCGGCGCCGCTCACCTCGCACGCCGATTTTCGATCATTTCACCGCTCGGCTCGCGGCGCGGCGCCGCTCACCTCGCACTGCCATTCGCATTACTCGTAGCGCAGCACGTCCACTGGTGCGAGGGCGCCTGCGCGGCGGGCGGGGAGGACCGTCGCCAGGAAGGACAGGAGCAGCGTGGCGGAGACGATGAGCAGGAAGTCCGTCGGGGAGAGCTTCATGGGCAGGTAGTCGATCTGGTACACGTCCCCGGCGAGGCGGATGATCTTGTAGGTGTTCTGCAGCCAGATGAGCGCCAGCCCCACGGCGCTTCCTGCCACGGTACCGACGACGCCGATCATCATGCCCACGCTGAAAAAGACGATCGTGATGCTGCGCCCGGAGGCGCCGATGGCCTTCAGGACGCCGATCTCCTTCCGCTTCTCCGCGACCAGGAGCACGAGATGGCCGATGATAGCGAAGGCGGCGACGAGCACGATGATGGTGACGATCACGAACAGCGCCAGCTTCTCGAGCTGGAGCGCCGCGAACAGGTTCCGGTTCATGTCCATCCAGTCCCGTACCCAGAACGGACCTCCGAGACGCGCGATGATGGCCGCGCCCACGCGCTTGGCGGCGAAGGGATCGGCGAGCTTGACCTCCAGCCCGGTGACGCCGGCCGGCAGGTCGGCGAACTCGCGCGCCGCGGGCAGCCCGAGGTACGCGATGGATGAGTCGTACTCGTACATGCCGACTTGCACCGTGCCCGCGACGACGAACCGGCGCATCTTCGGCACCATGCCAACGGCCGTGATCGCGCCCTTCGGCGAGATGACGGTCACCGAGTCGCCCGGGATGACGCCGAGGGTCCGCGCCAGCTCGGTCCCGAGGAGGATGGCGGGCCGGCCCTCGATGAGCGGGGTCAGGGCACCGGTGTGCACCTGCGTACGGAGGTCACCGAGCACCGTCGGGTCCTCAAGCGAGACCCCACGGACGAGTCCGCCGTGGGCGCCGCCCCCCTCCGTCGTGAAGAGCGCCTGCTGAAGCACGAACGGCGTAGCCGAGCGCACGCCGGGTACGGCGCGCACGCGGACCGCGACGTCGGCGGCGTCCGCAAGACCCCCGCCGCCCATCTGGAAGACGAGGAGGTGTGGATTGGCGGAGATGATCTTGTCGCGAATGCCGTCCTGGAATCCGGTCATGACGGCGAGGACGACGATGAGGGCGGCGACGCCCAGGAACACGCCCCCGACGCCGATCCACACGAACAGCGAGAGGTTGGTGCGCTGCCCGCGGGCCCGCAGGTACCGCAGGCCGAGGAACAGCTCGAAGGGCAGACCACGGCTCATGGGCGGCCGGGCGGACCCGGCTCCTCCGTCGTGTCGCCGCTCTCGCCGGCGGATTCGGGACGCAGGTGGGGAAAGAGGATGACCTCGCGGATCGACGGCTGGTTGGCGAAGAGCATGACGAGACGGTCGATGCCGATCCCCTCGCCGGCGGCCGGGGGCATCCCGTACTCGAGCGCACGCACGTAGTCCTCGTCCAGCCAGTGGGCCTCATCGTCGCCGCGCTCGCGCTCGGCGCTCTGCTGGACGAACCGCTCGCGCTGTTCGATGGGGTCGTTCAGCTCGGAGTAGGCGTTGGCCAGCTCCCGCCGTCCCACGAACAGCTCGAAGCGGTCGACGAGCCGCGAGTCCTCCCGCTTCTTGCGCGCGAGGGGTGACAGCTCGACGGGAAAGTCCACGACGAACGTGGGCTGGACGAGCGTCGGCTCGACCAGCGTCTCGAAGACCGCCTTCCAGAGCCGGCTGACGTCGCCGCCGTCGGCGCCGACACCGCGGGCGGCGGCCCGCGACGCCAGCGTCGCGCGGTCCGTCTCGGGATCGACCGGGATCCCGAGCGCCTCGGAGAGCCCCGCAAAGAAGGCGAGCCGTCGCCAGGGCGCCGCGAGGTCGATCTCGTCGTCACCCCAGGTGAGTCTGAGCGTCCCCCGGAGCGTGCGCGCGAGGTGCGCGAACAGCTCTTCACTCAGCGCCATGAGGTCGGCGTAGTCGGCGTACGCCTGGTAGAACTCCAGCATCGTGAATTCGGGGTTGTGCTGCGTGGACATGCCCTCGTTGCGGAAGTTGCGGTTGATCTCGTAGACGCGGTCGAAGCCCCCGACGACCAGGCGCTTGAGGTACAGCTCGGGGGCGATACGCAGGTAGAGGTCGAGGTCCAGCGCGTTGTGATGCGTGACGAAGGGCCGGGCCACCGCACCGCCGGGGATCGGCTGCATCATCGGCGTCTCGACCTCGAGGAACCCGCGGCCGTCGAAAAAGTCGCGCAGCGCCTTCACCAGACGCGAGCGCAGGACGAACACCTCCCGCACCTCGGGGTTCACGACGAGGTCGACGTAGCGCTGACGGTATCGCGTTTCCACGTCGCGCAGGCCGTGCCACTTCTCCGGCAGCGGACGCAACGATTTCGCGAGAAACGTGAAGACCTTGACGGCGACGGTCAGCTCGCCCGTGCGCGTCCGGAACGGCTCGCCCGTGACGCCGATGAAGTCGCCCACGTCGAGGTCGGTGAAGAGCGCGTACTCGCCGCCGAGCCGGTCGGCACGCGCATAGAGCTGGATGCGCCCCGTGTGATCCATGAGGTGGGCGAAGCAGGTCTTGCCGTGGTGGCGCAGTGCCGTGATGCGCCCGGCCATCCGTACCGGCCCGACGGCCTTCAGCTCGTCTTCGCTGGCGCCCTCCAGCCGCCGCTGCATGTCGCCCGCCCAGTGGCTCACGGGAAAACGCGTGCCGAACGGATCGATGCCGCGGGCCCGGAGCGCCTGCAGCTTGTCGCGGCGCTGGCGGAGCAGCGGCGGCAGCTCCCCCCCGCTCACGCCTCGCGCCCCCGCGCCCACAGGAGGTAGGCCTTGATGAGCGGGTCGAGGTCGCCGTCCATCACCGCCTCGACGTTGCCGACCTCCATGCCCGTCCGATGGTCCTTGATGAGCTGGTAGGGATGGAACGTGTAGGTCCGGATCTGGCTGCCGAAAGCGATCTCGCGCTTCTCTCCGGTCAGCTCCGCCAAC
>JBGPYK010000342.1:0-3850 GCA_041493245.1 Methylomirabilia bacterium
CGCGATTGCAATGGCCGGTGGCGTGGCCTACGATACTCCCTGCTTTTTCCCGATACCTCGACCGTCGGAGGGACCTCTGGAGTTCGGGTTCTCGCTTCCGGGCCGCGGCCCCCTCGCCAAGCCCGACCTCGCGCTGAAGATCGCGCTCCGGGCCGAAGCGCTGCGCTATGCGTCGCTCTTCGTCACCGACCATGTGGTGCTGCCCGCCTCGGCCGCCCGCTCCGTCTATCCGTATTCGCCGACGGGCCACCTTCCCGGCGGCGCCCAGCAGGACTACCTCGAGCCGCTGGCCATGCTGGCCTATCTCGCCCGGGCCACCGCGCGCATCCGCATCGGCACCAGCGTCCTCGTCATCCCCTACCGGCACCCGCTCGTCGCCGCGAAGATGCTGGCGACGATCGATCTGCTCTCCGGCGGCCGCGTCATCCTCGGGGCGGGCGCCGGCTGGCTGCGCGAGGAGTTCGAGGCGCTCGGCACGCCGCCGTTCGAGGAGCGCGGCGCCGTCACCGACGAGTACCTGCGGGTGATGCGTCTGGCCTGGACGATGGACCCCGTCACCTTCCGCGGGCGCTACTGCCGGATCGACGCCGTCCACGCGCTGCCGAAGCCCCGGCAGCCCGGCGGCATCCCGATCTGGATCGGCGGCCACACACCGGCCGCGTTGCGCCGCGCCGCCACGCTCGGCGACGCCTGGCACCCGATCGGCCTGCGCCCGCCCGCGACGCTCTCGCCCGACGAGTACGCGGCGAGCGTCAGGCGGCTCCACGCGTACGCCGCCGAGGCGGGGCGCGATCCCGCCTCGATCACGCTGACGTTCCGCGCGCCGATGGAGGTGCGATCACCGCGGGCGAAGGCGCCCGGCGGTGACCGTCCCCTGTTCCAGGGCACGTCCGCCGAAGTGCTCGGCGACCTGCGCCGGTACCAGTCGGTGGGCGTGACGCACGTCGTGTTCGACCCCACGCGGCCGGACTTGAGGGTCATCCTCGACACCATGGCCCGCTTCGCCGACGACGTGCGGCCGTTTATCGTCGCGGGGAGATCGGTTCGAACCGTGGATGGCCCGCCCAAGGTGCGGCGCGGCTCCGCACGTCGAGGCTCTCCGCGAACATGATCGCTCATCACGAGGCGTATGACCTGATCGAGAGCCCGGCGGCGGCGCTCGGCGATCTCCTCGCGCGCGCGGGCGAGCTGCGCGACCACGGGCGCGGACGCACGGTCACCTTCTCCAAGAAGGTCTTCGTCCCGCTCACCACGCTGTGCCGCGATTACTGCGGCTACTGTACCTTCCGGCGCGATCCTGGTGAAGCGGGCGCGCACACGATGACACCCGACGAGGTCGTGGCGCTCGTGCAGGCCGGTGCCCGGCTCGGCGCCAAGGAGGCCCTGTTCTCCCTCGGCGACAAGCCAGAAGCCCGCTTCTCCGAGCAGCGCGCGTTCCTCCGCCGTCATGGCCACCGCACGACGCTCGGCTACCTCCGCGCGATGTGCGCGCTCACGCTGGCGGAGTCGACACTCCTGCCCCACGCCAACCCCGGCGTGATGGCCGAGCGCGACCTCGCCGCGCTCCGCGAGGTGAACGTCAGCATGGGGCTCATGCTGGAGACGGTGTCGGAGCGCCTCCTCGGACCGGGCCTGGCCCACGACAACGCGCCGGACAAGGTCCCGGCGCGGCGGCTCAAGACGATCGCGCTCGCCGGCAAGCTGCAGATCCCGTTCACCACGGGGATCCTCATCGGCATCGGCGAGACGCCGCGCGAGCGTGTCGACGCGCTCGTGGCCATCCGTGACCTGCACGAGCGCTACGGCCACGTCCAGGAGGTGATCGTGCAGAACTTCCGGACCAAGCCGCGCATTCCCATGCGCGAGGCGTCCGAGCCGTCGTTCGAGGACCTGCTGCGCACGCTCGCCGTCGCCCGGCTCGTCCTCGGCCCCGACGTCAACCTGCAGGCCCCGCCGAACCTCTCCCCGGGCGCCTACCCGCGGCTGCTCGCGGCGGGGCTCAACGACTGGGGCGGCATCTCGCCCCTCACGCTCGACCACATCAACCCGGAGCGGCCGTGGCCGCTCATTCCCGAGCTACGGCGCGCCACCGAGAGCGAGGGCTTTGCGTTCCGCGAGCGCCTCGCCGTCTACCCGGAGTTCGCCCGGCGACCCGAGTTCGTCGCCGAATCCCTGCGCCCCCGCGTCGACGCGCGCGTCGACGCGGGCGGCCTGGTAAAGGACATCTATGAGCACTGGCGAAATTGGTAACCCTGAGCTGAGCAGCGCATCGCGCGACGTCCGCCGCATCCTTGGCCGCGCGCTCGACGGCCACGAGGTCGACATCGACGACGCGCTCGTGCTGTCGAGCGTGCGCGGCCGCGATCTCACCGCGGTCGGCGCCGTGGCCGACGAGATGCGCCGCCGCCAGGCGGGCGACGTCGTCACGTTCGTCGTCAACCGCAACGTCAACTTCACCAACGTGTGCATCAAGCACTGTACCTTCTGCGCGTTCAGCCGCGATCACCGCGAAGAAGAGGGCTACTTCCTCCCCGTGGAGGAGGTGGTGCGGCGGGCCCAGGAGGCGTGGGACCTCGGCGCCACCGAGGTCTGCATCCAGGCGGGGCTGCCGCCGAAGCTCGACGGCCGCTACTACATCGACCTCTGCCGCGCGATCAAGCGCGTGCTGCCCGACGTCCACCTGCACGCCTTCTCGCCGGAGGAGATCCTCTACGGCTCCATCCGGTCAGGGCTGCCGATCAAGGAGTATTTGACGGAGCTGAAGGACGCGGGATTGGGCACCCTTCCCGGGACGTCCGCAGAAATCCTGGACCAGGAGATCCGCGATACCATCGCCCGCGGCCGGATCACCGTCGAGCAGTGGCTCGAGGTGATCACCACGGCCCACGCCCTCGGCATCCGCACGACCTCGACCATCATGTACGGCCACGTCGAGACGCCGGCGCACTGGGTGCACCACATGGCGCTGCTCCGCGGCGTGCAGAAAGAGACGGGCGGCTTCACGGAGTTCGTCCCCCTCTCGCTCATCCACTCCGAAGCGCCCATGTACGCCAAGAAGCTGGTGCCCGATGTCCGTCCGGGCGCCACCGGCATCGAGGTCATCGTCATGCACGCGCTCGCGCGGCTCATGCTCGGGCCGACCTTCCGGAACATCCAGGCCTCGTGGGTGAAGGAGGGGCCGAAGCTCTGCCAGATCCTGCTCACCGTCGGCGCCAATGACCTCGGCGGGACCTTGATCAACGAGTCGATCTCGACCTCCGCGGGCGCGCAGTACGGCCAGCTCGTGCCGCCCGGCGAGCTGAAGCGGCTCATCCGCGATGCCGGGCGCGTCCCCGCGCAACGCGACACCGTCTATAACATCGTGCGGCTCTACGGCGACGGTGACGACGAGGCGGCGCCGCTCGACATGGTGGACGACGCCGAGGCGCGCTTCGGATCGTACCGCCGGCTCGTCGCGTCGGGCGCATTCCGCTTCACCAGACGGTAGCCGTGCCCAGCGGCCTGTGGTACTAATGCAGCCCACGTTCCAACGCTCACACTGACCGATAGGAGGATGCCGGTGGCGAAGATGATGACGAAGTCCGCGACGGTTGGGTACCTGGCGCTGAAGGCGAACCTGTCGAAGAAACAGATCGCCGAGATCTTCGACGAGACGGTCAACCTCGCGTGCAAGGAAGCGAAGAACGGCTTCGTGCTGCCGGGCTTCGGCAAGCTCGTCCTCGCCAATCGCAAGGCCCGCATCGGACGGAACCCGCAGACGGGCGAGCCGCTCAAGATCCCGGCCAAGCGCGTGTGCAAGTTCCGCCTCGCCAAGAGTCTGAAGGACACGGTGCTTGGCAAGAAGTAGACC
>JBGPYK010000620.1:0-2043 GCA_041493245.1 Methylomirabilia bacterium
AGCCGCTCGACATCGGCCGGTGCCGGCTCTCTGACGACTCGAACGGCGGTCAGGCTCCCCCGCAGGGTGGGCAGCGCCGCCGGTCGCTTCGCCTCGAGATTCCGCTCGGCCTCGACGATCGCAAGGGGCGAGGTCAGGAGCGTGACGCGGCCGGCCGCTCCCAGCTCGATCAGGAGCGCCGAGAGGCCGTCCAGGCTGTATGCGGCGGTGAAGAGAATGTTGGCGTCGAGGAAGACACGGAGGTCAGCCACGACCGCGATGGCGTCGCGCGCCCGCCTTCAAGCCCCAGCGCTGGCGGAGCGCCGCCCGCTCACGCGGGCGGACGCGATCCGCCCCGACCAGGCGCTCGATCTCCTCGTCGGTATAGAGCGAGACTGGGGTCACCGCAGCGGGATCCAGGACGATCTTCCCGGCCTCCTCCCGCAGCAGCAGGACCGAGCCGGGGGCAAGCCGCAGGCGAGCGCGCACGGGTTTGGGCAAGGTGATCTGGCCCCTCGGAGAGACGATCAAGGTCGTCGTCGTGCCAGGCGTGCGAGAAGCCATCGGTCCACCTCCAACATCATATTAGCGGAATTTCTGCAATTCCGCCGGTCAGGAGGTGCGGGGCCTGCACCGGCACACCGGCAAGAACGAGGAGGCCCACGAGCGCCTCACCACCGTGACGAGACTGTACCGCGAGATGGACATGCGGTTCTGGCTGGAGCAGGCGGAGGCGGAGATGGGAGAGCTGGCGTGAGAAGCACCATGCTAGTCTTCACCTTCACGCGCGCAACACCCAGGCAAAGGAAGAGGACACCATGACGACGACAACGAGTCCATTGTCCAAGATCATCTCGGTCAGCGACCTCCAATGGGAAGAGCGGCAGCCCGGAGTCCGCGCCAAGAGCCTTTGGGCGGATGCGGAGACGAAGCGACGGGCCGTCATGACTCGCATCGAGCCCGGCTCGCAGCTCCCGCGTCATCGCCACGTCGGCGATGAGCTGGTCTTTGTGATCGAGGGAGCCATTGCGGATGAGTTCGGGACGGTGACCGCCGGAAACATGGGCTACCGGCCGAACGGGTGTGTCCACACTGTGTCGACAAAGAACGGCGCGACGCTCCTGGCCATCCTCACCGGCGGTGTCGAACCGGCGACGGAAAGAGGCAACGCACCACCCTCGGAAATCTTCACGCTGAGTGAGATCCCGTGGGTCGACACGCGCCCTGGGGTCCGCCAGAAGAGGATCTGGGAGGACAAGGCGAGTGAGCGCCGCGCGATCCTGGCGCGCTTCGAGCCGGGGGCCACGCTTCCCCCGCATCGTCACGTGGGAGACGAGCTAATTTTCATCATCGAGGGGGCCAACGCCGATGAATCCGGCGTCGTCATCACCGGCAACATGAACTACCGGCCGAACGGGTGCGTCCACACCGTGACGACAAAGAATGGCGCGACGGTCCTGGCCGTGGTCTGGGGCCGCACGGAAACGGTCTGATCGGCAGCCATGAGACGCCTCGTCCTCCTCCTCGTTGTACTCGCACTCCTCGCCGGCGGCGCGCCGGCCGGGGCCGCTCCCGAAGGTCAGATCACGTGGGCGGTGCACACGACGCTGGTGCCGACGTATTTCGACCCCGCGGAGACGATCATCGTCACGCCCTTCATGGTGCTGTATGGGCTCCACGACGCGGTCGTGAAGCCGATGCCGGGAAACAGCATGGCGCCGAGTCTGGCCGAGTCGTGGAGCGCGTCACCCGACGGGCTCGTCTACGAGTTCGTCCTGCGCAAGGGCGTCAGGTTCCACAACGGCGAGCCCGTGACGGCGGAGGACGTCAAGTTCTCGTTCGAGCGCTACAAGGGAATTTACGCCAAGCACCTCAAGGAGCGGGTGGCCGCCGTGGAGACGCCCGATCCCGGTCGCGTCCGGTTCCGGCTCAAGCAGCCGTGGCCCGACTTCATGACCTATTACGGAACGCTCGCGACGGGCGCCGGCTGGATCGTTCCGAAGAAGTACGTCGAGAAGGTGGGCGACGACGGCTATAAGAAAATGCCGATCGGGGCTGGCCCCT
>JBGPYK010000595.1:0-2182 GCA_041493245.1 Methylomirabilia bacterium
AGGAGGACGGAGCATGGCCCAGCTCGATGTCGTGATCCGTGGGGGAACGGTGGTGGATGGCACCGGGGTGCCGCGCTACCAAGCCGATGTGGGCATCAAGAACGGCCGTGTTGCTCGGGTGAGTGGCCGTATCCAGGGTGGCGGGGCCAGGGAGATCGACGCCCGCGGCTGCATCGTGGCCCCCGGGGCCATCGATCTCCACACCCACTACGACGCCCAGCTCAACTGGGATCCCTACGCCACGCTGTCCGGCTGGTTCGGTGTCACGTCGGTCAGCATTGGCCAGTGCGGCTTCGGCTTTGCGCCGACCCGGCCCGAGGATCGCGATCTCACCAACCCCTTCTCCCACATCTCCCTGTCCGATGGTGGTGCGCACATTCGCTACCTCACCATCAGCACCTGGCCCGTGCACTTCCTGTCTTACTGGGTGCGCGACAAGCAGCTCCTGAGCCTCGAGCAGGCCCACTACAAGATGAGCAGCCTTCCGGCGTGGCTGGCCAACTTCAGGGAGCGCGGCACCTTGCGCATCGGTGACTGGGCCGACATCATGGTCTACAACCTCGAGGAGCTCGGCTACGTCTACGCCAAGCCCACCTACGCCAGCGATTTTCCGGGCGGCGAATGGCGTCGCATGCAGAAGCCCACGGGCATGCGCTACATCCTGGTGAACGGGGCCGTCACGTTCGAAAGCAACAACTGTACGGGCGCCTTGCCCGGCAAGCTCCTCCGAAGCTACGACATGATCGACTGACGCAGGCCGCCCCGAAGCCATGAGCCCCCGGCGCGACATTCGATTGACTCCGGACGAGCTGGCGGCCCTCCTGCGCGACACGCGGAAGGCAGCGCTGGCCACGGTGGACCAGGACGGCTTTCCTCACGTGGTCGCGATGGGCTTCCTCGCCAAGGACGGCGCCATCTACATGACGTCATATGCGAAGGCCCAGAAGGTCGTCAATGCGCGCCGCAACCCGAAAGTCGCGGTGATGATCGAGACGGGCGAGCGCTACGAGGACTTCCGCGGCGTGATGATCCGCGGGCGCTGTGAGGTCATCGAGGATCCTGCGCAGGTGGAGATGGTGATGCGGGAAGCCGCGGGCAGGGCGGACCGTCGTCCGTAGGCGGGAGCGCTGGCCAGCATGTCCAAGCGAGTCGTCCTCCGGGTGACGCCGGAGAAGGTCGCGACCTGGGACCACCGCAAGCTCGGCGGCGCGTACTGACAGCGCTGAAGACGACGTTCTCCACCGGGCAAGGAGTGCGCGAATGACGAACGGATCCGTTCTGTATCACCGGCACGACAGCATCGTGACCCTTACCCTCAACCGGCCCGAGACGCTCAACGCCATGAACGAGCCGATGATGGGCGAGATGGAGCGCATCCTCATCGAGCTCGAGGCCGACGCCGCGGTGCGAGCGGTGATCCTCACCGGCGCCGGACGCGCGTTCTCGTCGGGCGGCGATCAGAAGCGCGATCGCGGCGGCGAGGGCCAGCAGTCGTTCTTCGACCGCGATCTCGGGGGCGCCCTCATCGAGCGCTTGAACCGCTGCATCCTCCGCATGCAGCGGCTCGAGAAACCGATCGTCGGCAGCATCAACGGCGTGGCGGCGGGAGCCGGGTTGAACATCGCGCTGGCCACCGATCTGCGCATCGCGGCCGACACGGCGCGTTTCGGTGAGGTCTTCGCGCGCGTGGGTCTCGTGCCGGACGGCGGGGGGACGTACTTTCTTCCACGCCTCGTCGGCACGGCCAAGGCCATGGAGATGATCCTGCTCGCCGACATCATCGACGCCCAGGAGGCGTTGCGGATCGGCCTCGTGAACCGCGTGGTCCCCGCGGAGCAGCTCGAGAACGAGACGCTGAAACTCGCCGAGCGGCTGGCCCAGGGGCCGACCGTGGCGTATGGGCTGGCCAAGACGGGACTCTACCAGGGACTCGGCATGTCGCTCGAGGACGTCCTGAACATGGAGGCGCGCAACCAGACGATCGCCGTCCGCACCCCGGACCGTGAGGAAGGTGTCGCCGCCTTCCGCGAGAAGCGGCCACCCCGCTTCACGGGTCGCCGTTCCCACGGCTGATTCAACGGGGGGTGGGGCTGCGGAATCGGGCGGCGTGCTCGGCCGCGAAGGCGGCGAAGGTGCGCGGTGGGCGTCCGGTGGTGCGGAGGACCGTATCGGTCACGACCGC
>JBGPYK010000452.1:0-3099 GCA_041493245.1 Methylomirabilia bacterium
ACTGCCGGCCACGCCGAGCGCCAGCGTCTGGACGAGGTACGTCGCGAAGAGCGCGCGTGACGTCGCGCCCACGCACTTGAGGATCGCGATCGTCGGCGTCTTTCGTCTGATGTAGGTGCGCACGGCGGACGCCACCCCGATGCCACCGACGAGGAGACTCACGAGCCCCAGGAGACCGAGATAGGTGGTGAGCTGGGCGAAGAACCGCCGGAGCCCGCCCTGCCCCTCGTCGAAGGCGACGATGCGGATGCCGGGATCGTCCAGGGCCCGTGTGAGATCGTCGCGCACGCGGCCGGCGGGAATCGCCGCCGGCAGGCGGACGAGCGTCCGGTAGCGCACGCGGCTTCCGAACTGCACGAGACCGGTGGCCTCGAGCGCGTCGTTACCGATCAGGACCCGCGGGCCGAGGGTGAAGAACCCGGAGGCGCGGTCGGGCTCGCGTGTGATCACGCCACGCACGGTGAAGAGCGCCGTGCCGACGACGAGCCGGTCGCCGATGGCCAGCCCGAGTCGCGAGAGGAGCGCCGCCTCCACGACGGCGCCGCCGCCCGTGAGCAGCTCGGGCAGCGGGCGCGCGGGGACCGCCTCCACGCGCCCGTAGAGCGGGTAGGCGGCGCCGACGGCCTTCAGCTCGACCAGCGCGCTCGCGCCATCGCGCGGGTTACGGGCCATCCCCACCAGCTCGCGGATCTCCGTGGTGCCTGCGCCCACGCCGGCTAGACGCTCCAGCTCCCGCGTAGCGCCCGTGCCGGGCGGGCGCGAGGCGCGCAGCTCCACGTCTCCGCCCATCAGCGTCCGCGCCTCGCGACCGAGCGTGCGCTCGAGGTTCGCCGCGAACGTGCCCACGCCCACGAGAGCGGCCACGCCGAGCGCGATGCACACGAGGACGAGGACGACGTGCCGCCCCGCGCCGCGCGTCTCGCGCCAGGCCATGCGGAGCGCGAACGCCGTCACGCCGGCGTTTCGACGCGCCCGTCGCGGAGCCGCACGACGTGATCGGCGTGACGGGCCAGGGCGTCGTCGTGCGTGACGAGGACGAGGGTCGCCCGGAACTCGCCGCGCAGCGTGAGGAGCAACTGGATGATCTGGGCACTCGTCGCCGAGTCGAGGTTGCCCGTGGGCTCGTCGGCCAACAGCAGTCGCGGCCGTAGCGCCACCGCGCGCGCGAGGGCGACGCGCTGCTGTTCTCCGCCGGAAAGCTGGACCGGGTAGTGGTGCGCCCGGTCCGCGAGCCCGACCGACGCCAGCAGAGCGTCGGCGTTGGCGAGCGCGGCGGCGTGGCCGGCCAGCTCGAGCGGCACGGCGACGTTCTCGGCGGCGGTGAGGGTCGGGATCAGGTGGAAGGACTGAAACACGAACCCGATCGTGTCGCGCCGGAGCCGCGCCCGTCCGTCCTCGTCGAGCCGCGTGATGTCGACGCCGTCGACGGTGATGGAGCCCGAGGTCGGACGGTCGAGCCCGGCGATGAGACCGAGGAGCGTCGACTTGCCGCTGCCCGAGGGTCCCGTGATCGCGACGACCGCGGACTCGGGCACGTCGAGGCTGACGCCGTCGAGAATCGTCACCGGCCGGCCTCCGCTCGACAGCCGCATGGAGAGGTCACGGACCTGGACGATCATCCTTCTCATACTACACTCGGGGTATGCGGTCCTCCGGCGCCCGTCCGGGTCTCGCTGCCGCGCTGCTCGCCCTCGTCCTCGTGGCGCCCGCCGTTGCCGCGCCGGAGCGCGTCATCGTCGCGCTCGGCGATAGCCTCACCGCGGGCCTCGGACTTCTCCCCGACGAAGCCTACCCGTCGCTGCTCGAGAAGCGGCTCCGGCTCGAGGGCTACGGCTATCACGTCGTCAACGCGGGCGTGAGCGGCGACACGACGGCCGGCGGCCTGCGGCGCGTCGATTGGGTCCTGCGCTCCCAGCCCACCATCGTCATCGTGGCGCTCGGCGCCAACGACGGGCTCCGCCGCCTGAGCGTCGAGGCCATGCGCGCGAACCTCGCCGACATCGTCCGGCAGCTTCGGGCCACCGGCGCCAGCGTGCTCCTCGCCGGCATGCGCGTGCCGCCGAACTACGGCGACGTCTACGCCCGCGCGTTCACCGCCGTCTTCGCCGACGTGGCCCGCGCAACCCGAGTCCCCCTGGCGCCGTTCCTGCTCGACGGAGTGGCCGGCCAAGCCAGGCTCAACCAGCCCGACGGCCTCCATCCGACCGCCGAAGGCCAGCGCATCATCGCCGACCGCCTCTGGCCCTACCTCAAACCTCTGTTGCGGAAGTAACCCGAGAAGCGCAGCCCCTTCCGCGGATCTGATCCCAGCGCAACAACGTCCCGCTACAGCACCGCAGGCCGATCAAAAGGGCCCAGATGCTAGGCGGCGACGAGCGACGACTGAGGCGTGGCCCTGCCACGTCGCAGGGAGGAGCGAGGAGCCAACGACGCAGATGGGTCCTTTTCATCGACCTGCGCCGTAGATGCGGCGGTATTCCTCCCAGGAGAGCATGACGCGTTTGACATATTGGCGGGTCTCGTCGAAGGGGATCTGCTCTACCCAGACCTCGACGTCGTCGCTCGTGCGCGCCTTCCACCATTCGCGCGCGCGCTTCGGGCCGGCGTTGTAGGCGGCGAGCGCCACGCGGGGATCGCCGAACTCGCGAAGCAGTCCGGCGAGGAATGACGTGCCGAGCTGCAGGTTGGCGCCGGGTTCGTCGAGGAGCTGGCCGTTCCGGAAGGCCAGACCCCGCTGCTCGGCCATCGGCTGCGCCGTGGCGGGCATGAGCTGCATGAGCCCGCGCGCGCCGGCGCGGGAGACGGCGAGCGGATAGTAGCTCGACTCCTCGCGCACGACCGCGGCCACGAAGAACGGATCGAGGCCCGCCCGCTCGGCCGCTTCGCTCACGTCCGAGCGCCAGCCGAACGGATAGATCATCTCCCAGAAGGCGCGCGGGACCGCGGAATGTCCCGTCGTCGCGAGCCCCCCGAAGTGACGTCGCAGGATTCTCAGGGCCAGGTGATACCGCTCCTCCTTGACGTACGCGCTCGAGAGGGCGTAGAGGCGCACGGCGTCGCCGACCGAGCGCTGCACGACGTCCTCCAGCTCCTGCAAGG
>JBGPYK010000513.1:0-2694 GCA_041493245.1 Methylomirabilia bacterium
CGCACAAACCCTCCGGCCGCACGACCACCTACGGCAAGGTCGCGGAAGCCGCCGCGAAGCTGACCCCGCCGGCGAACGTGGCGCTCAAGGACCCGAAGGACTGGAAGCTCATCGGCAAGTCGGTGAAGCGCCTCGACACGATGCCGAAGGTGACCGGGGCGCAGGTCTACGGGTTCGATCTGAAGCTACCCGGGATGCTCAATGCAGCGATCAAGGACTGTCCGGTGTTCGGCGGCAAGGTAAAGAGCTTCGAGGCCGCCAAGGTCCAGGGCATGCCGGGCGTTCGGCACGTGCTGCCGGTCGGCGATTCCGCGGTCGCCGTCGTGGCCGACACTTGGTGGCAGGCCAAGACCGCGCTCGACGCTCTGCCCATCGTCTGGGACGAGGGCCCGAACGCCCAGGTCTCGAGCGCCACGATCGCCGAGATGCTCAAGGCCGGCCTCGACGCCGACCAGGCGTTCGTCCACAACCAGAACGGCGACGCCAAAGCCGCCATCGCCGGCGCCGCGAAGAAGGTCGAGGCGGTGTACGCCTATCCGTTCCTGAACCACGCGCCGATGGAGCCGATGAACGCGACGGCGAAGTACACATCGGACCGCTGCGAAGTCTGGGTCCCGACGCAGAACGGCGAGGCCGCGTTCGCGGCCACGACGGCAGCGTCCGGTCTCCCGGCCGACAAGTGCGAAGTTTACAAGATCAATGTTGCCGGCGGCGGATTCGGGCGGCGCGGGGCCTTCCACGACTACGTGACCCAGGCCGTCCTGATCGCCAAGCAGATCCCGGGCACGCCCGTGAAGCTGCTGTGGACGCGCGAGGAAGACATGACGCACGGCCGGTACCACCCGGTCATGCAGGCGAAGCTGACGGGCGGGTTGGATGCGAGCGGAAATCTGACCGGGTTGCACATCCGTCTGTCGGGACAGTCGATCCTCACGGCGGTGTTTCCGCAAAACCTTCAAGACGGGAAAGACCCTTTGACCTTCCAGGGGTTCTGGCCGAGCGGGGAACACTCGTTCGAGTACACCGTTACGAACCTGTTGATCGACCATGCGATGCGCAACACGCATGTGCCGCCGGGGTTCTGGCGCGGCGTGAACATCAACCAGAACGCCATCTTCATGGAATGCTTTATGGACGAGCTCGCTCATGCCGCCGGCCAGGATGCGCTCGAGTTCCGGCGCAAGCTCATGTCGAAGAATCCCAAGGCCCTCGCCGTGCTCAATGCGGTCGCCGACAAGGGCAACTGGGGCAAGCCGGCGGCGCCAGGCGTGTACCGCGGTCTCGCCCACTTCAAGGCCTTCGCCAGCTACGTGGCGGCCTGCGCGGAAATCTCCGTCACCGACGGGAACAAGGTGAAGGTGCACCGCATCGTCGGTGCGACGGATTCCGGGTACGCCGTCAACCCGGCGCAGATCGAGCGGCAGATCGCCGGGTCGTTCGTGTACGGATTGTCCGCGCTGTTCATGGAGGAGTGCACGGTCAAGGACGGTCGCATCGAGCAGACGAACTTCCATAACTTCGACTCGATGCGGATCGCGCAGATGCCGAAGGTCGAGTCGATCATCATGCCCTCGGGCGGGTTCTGGGGCGGGATCGGCGAGCCGACGATCTGCGTGGCCGCGCCCGCGGTCCTGAACGCGTTCTTCGCCGCCACCGGCAAGCGCATCCGCACGTTCCCGCTGAAGAACCACGGCATCACGATGGTGTAGGCGATGATGAAGTTTCTGGCCGCTGCGATCGGATGCGCCTCGATCGCAGCGGCCGTCGTGGCGTCGGCCGAGCCGCCGGCCGGCGCGGCGGCGTGCTCGGGCTGCCATCCGGCCTCGGCACGCGTGACGTCGCCCGTGCCGCGGCTCGCCGGGCTCGATCGGGCCGCGATCGTCAGGACGATACAAGATTTCCGCTCAGGGCAGCGGGCCGCCACGGTCATGGACCGGATCGCCAAGGGGTTCACCGACGAGGAGATCCAGGCGATCGCCGCCTGGTACGCCACGCAACGATGAAGGCGGGCCGCCGCGAGTTCCTGAAGCTCGGTGTCGTGGCCACGGCCTCGGCCGCGCTGTTTCCCCTTCCCGCCTTCGCCCAAGGAGCCGCCCCGCGCGTCGTGGTCGTCGGAGGAGGCTTTGCCGGCGCGAGTTGCGCTCGCGCCCTCCGGCAGGCTGATCCGCGCATCGCCGTGACGCTGGTCGAGGCGAACGCGACGTTCACCGCCTGCCCGTTCAGCAACGCCGTGATCGGCGGCCTGCGAGAGCTGAGCGCTCAGCAGTTCACCTACACGCACATCGCCGCCGACGGAATCGTCGTCACCCACGCGACCGTGACCGCTGTCGACGCGCCGGCACGCTCGGTCACGCTCGGGGACGGCACGCGCCTGGCGTACGACCGGCTGGTGCTGGCGCCCGGCATCGACATCCGCTGGGGCGCGCTGCCGGGCTACGACGAGGCAGCGGCCGCGCACATGCCGCACGCCTGGCGCGCGGGCGAGCAGACGGTCTTGTTGCGCCGTCAGCTCGAAGCCATGGCAGACGGCGGGCTCGTCGTCATCTCGGCCCCGGCGAATCCGTTCCGGTGCCCGCCCGGGCCCTACGAGCGCGCGAGCCTGATCGCGCACTATCTCAAGACGAAGAAGCCGAAATCCAAGCTGATCGTCCTCGACGCCAAGGACGCGTTCTCCAAACAGCGGCTGTTCCAGAG
>JBGPYK010000490.1:0-2862 GCA_041493245.1 Methylomirabilia bacterium
CGTGCTTGGCGTAGAGACCCTTGGGGTCGCCGGACTCGCCGAAGCCGCGGACGCCGAGACGCTTGAGCGGGGTGGGGAGCAGCTCGCCGAGCACCTCGGCAACGGCGCCGCCCAGCCCGCCCTCGATGGAGTGGTCCTCCACGGTCACGACGTGGCCGGTCTTTCCGGCCGAGCGCAGCAGCAGGTCTTCGTCGAGCGGCTTGATCGAGGCGGCGTTGATCACCTCGGCGGAGAGGCCGTCGGCGGCCAGGAGCGTCGCCGCCTGCACGCAGTTGAAGACGGTGCCCCCCGAGCCGATGAGTGTCACGTCCGACCCGGGACGCACGACGAGCCAGGTGCCCAGGCGAAAGCGGTAATCCGGCGGGCAAACGTCCTCGAGGTTCTGGCGGGTCAGGCGTAGGTAGAGCGGGCCTTCGTGCTCGACGGCGTAGGCGATGGCCTGCTTCGTCTCCAGCTCGTCGGCGGGCTGGATCACCGGTACGTTGGGCAGGGCCCGGATGCAGGCGATGTCCTCCAGGCCCATCTGGCTGTAGCCGTCCTCGCCGATGGCGATGCCGGAGTGGGTGCCCACGATCTTGACGTTGGCGTTCGTGTACGCGACCGAGATGCGGATCGTCTCGAAACGCCCCACGATGAAGCACGCGAACGAGCAGACGAAGGGGATCTTGCCCGTCAACGCGAGCCCGGCGCCGATGCCGACCATGTTGGCCTCGGCGATGCCGATGTTGTAGGCGCGGTCCGGGTACTTCTTGGCGAAGTGCACGGTCATCGTCGACTTCGACAGATCGGCGTCGAGGGTGACGATGCGTGGCTCGCGCGCCCCCAGGTCGAGGAGCGCTTCACCGAACGCGGCGCGGCTGGCTTTGGCGGCCATTATTTCTTCTCCAGCGCGCGCAGCTCGTCTACGAGTTGTCGCGTCGCGGTGTCGGTGCGAAGGTGGTCGTCCCAGGCGGCGGGGCTGACGCCGAGGATCTCGCGGATCGCCTCCACGGCCTCGGAGGGCTTGGGCGCCTTGCCGTGCCACTCGACGTTGTTCTCCATGAAGGACACGCCCTTGCCCTTCACGGTGTGGGCGACGATGAAGGTCGGGCCGCCGTGCGTGTCCTCCGCCTCGTCGAGCGCCTTCTTGATCTGCGCCGTGTCGTGGCCGTCGATCTCGATCACCGGCCAGCCGAAGGCCTTCCACTTCGCCCCGACGGGCTCGAGGTCGCGGATCTTCGCCACGAAGTCGTCGAGCTGGATCCTGTTGTAGTCGAGGATCGCGACCAAATTGTCGAGCGGATGGGCCGGCTTGCCGAGCTGGGGCGCGGCCATCGCCGCTTCCCAGACCTGGCCTTCCTGGATCTCACCGTCACCCATGATGCAGTAGACGCGCGCGGGCGATCCGGCGGTCCGGAGGCCGAGCGCCATGCCGGTGGCGATCGAGAGACCTTGACCAAGCGAGCCCGTCGCCGCCTCGATGCCGGGCAGGGCGACGCGATCGGGATGGCCCTGGAGCGGGCTGCCGAGCTTGCGCAGCGTGATCAGCCGTTCCTCGGGGAAGTACCCGGCGCGCGCCATCGCGGCGTAAAGCGCCGGCACCGCGTGACCCTTGGAGAGGATGAGACGGTCCCGGTCCGGCCAGTCCGGGCGCTTGGGATCGTAACGCATACGGTCGAACATGAGTGTGGTGACCAGATCGATCACCGAGAGCGAGCCGCCGGGGTGGCCGGAACCGGCGTGGGTGAGCATGCGAATGATCTGCACCCGGCACTCGGCGGCGATGGCCGCGAGCTTCACATCGTCCATCAGGGAAGGTCCTCCAATTGTAGGCTCGCCGCGGACGGCGGGGCCCCAGCCCAATCTCGGTCATTTCACCGCTCGGCTCGCGCCGCGGCGGCGCTCACCTCGCACTACCACGAAGCCGCAATCTCGCGGACGTGGACGCCGCTGACGGCGATCTCGGGGGCGTACGCGACCTCGTCCGCCGCCCAGACGATCGTTCCTTTCACGTCCTTCGTGATCCCGACGATGTTGTTCAACACGGTGGCGAGGTTGTCGTCGATGCGCAGGGTATTGGGGCGGATCGGCTCGGCCAGGCGGCCGTTGCGGATCCGGTAGGAGTCCGCCACGACGGTGCAGGTGAAGTCGCCGGCGCTGAGGCCGTTGATGGGATAGGTGTACCAGATGCGGCCGATGTAGAGCCCGTCGCCGACCCGCCGCAGCAGTTCGTCGCGCGCGACCGCGTCGGCGCCCTCGACGACGACGTTAGAGGCCGCCGCCTCCGCCGGCGTGTCGAACTGGCGGCCGCCGCCGGCGCCGAAGCGGAAGCCGTTGCGCGGAACCAGGGCCCGCGTCGCTACCTCGCCCGTCGCGCCGAGCTTCGCGGCCAGATCGGGATCGCGCAGGAGACGCTGAGTCTCGTACCAGTTGGTGAGGCAGCCGACGAAGATGCCGTCGTGGATGAGGTCGGTGCGCCCCGTGGGCAGCCCCTCGCAGGTGATTCCCTTCGACCCCATGAGTCCGGGCAGCGCGCCGTGGTCGTAGATGGTGAGCGACGGGTGGGCGACGCGCCGGCCCAGCTTGCCGAGAAAGGGCGTGCTCGAGGCGTAGAACGAGCCCGCCGTGCAGGCGGGGACGATGAGGTTGTTCAGGAAGTCCGCGACCGGCTGCCGGCCGAAGACGACGGTGTACTCACCCGAGGGCACGCGGACGCCGTCGATGGCGTCGATGGCGTTCTGCGCCGCCTCCACGCTCGCCTCGTCGGTGAAGTGATCGAGCCGCGTGCCCGTCGACCAGCCCGACCCCTTGGCGTCCCGGGCCTCCACCATCGCCGTGACGAAGGCGGTGATGAGCGTGGATTCGTCGGTCTGCACGGCCGGC
>JBGPYK010000561.1:0-2392 GCA_041493245.1 Methylomirabilia bacterium
CAGTGTCCTGACCAACACCAACGCGACGGCGCCGTACCGAGGGGCGGGCCGCCCGGAAGCGACCTACGTCATCGAGCGGCTGATCGACGACGCCGCCCGCGAGCTGGGTCTTGATCCCGTGGAACTGCGCCGGGTCAACCTCATCCCCGCGGCCGCCATGCCCTATCGCACCGCGCTCGGCATGACCTACGACTGCGGCGAGTTCGCGGCGAACATGGAGCAGGCGCTGAAGCTCGCCGACGTCGCCGGCTTCGCCGCCCGCCGCGCGGAGTCGCGCGCCCGCGGCACGCTACGCGGCCTCGCCGTCGTCAACGCCATCGAGCGCGCCGCGGGGGCGCAGCCCGAGTTCGCGGAGATCCGCTTCGCTCCCAGCGGGAGCGCAACCGTGCTCATGGGCACCAAGAACCAGGGTCAGGGCCACGAGACCACGTTCAAGCAGATCCTCCACGAGCGGCTCGGCCTCGATCCCATGGAGGTCCGCTACATCGACGGGGACACGGAGCGCGTCGCCTTCGGCATCGGGACCATGGGATCGCGCTCGACGGTCATCGGCGGCAGCGCGCTGTGGACAGCCGCCGACAAGGTCATCGCCAAGGGCAAGAAGATCGCCGCGCGTCTACTCGAGGCGGCCGAGGCCGACATCGTGTTCGCCGACGGCAAGTTCGCGGTGGTGGGCACGACCCGTGCCGTCGTCCTCAAGGACGTGGCCCGCGCCGCCTTCCAGCCCGCCCAGCTCCCGCCCGGCCTCGAACCGGGGCTCTACGAGACGGGAACGTTTTCCCCGACCACCGATACGTGGCCCAACGGCTGCCACGTCTGCGAGGTGGAGATCGATCCCGACACGGGCGCCGTCGCCCTCGTCAGCTACGTGATCGTCGACGACGTGGGCACCGTGATCAATCCCGTGACGCTCAAGGGCCAGATCCACGGCGGCGTCGCCCAGGGTGTGGGGCAGGCGCTCATGGAGGAGGTCGTCTACGATCCGGAGTCCGGCCAGCTCCTGACCGCGTCGTTCATGGACTATGCGATGCCCCGCGCCGACACGCTCCCCGACATGCACATCGAGAGTCACCCGGTCCCGACGAAGCTCAACCCGCTCGGGGCCAAGGGCGCGGGCGAGGCCGGCACGGTGGGCGCCCTGCCCGCCGTGATCAACGCCGTCATGAGCGCCCTGGCGCCGCTCGGTGTCCGCCAGCTCGACATGCCGGCGTCGGCCGCGCGCGTGTGGCAGGCCATTCAGGGCGCGAAGACCACGTAGCGACGCGTCTACTGGTAGGCCAGGTTCAGCTCGGTGGCAACCGCCGCGAGGCGCCGGTCGCGGGTCCACAGCCGCGCCGGGGCGGCGAGGGCCGCCGAGGCCAGCAGGTGCACGTCGATGAACCCGATGCCGCGACCCATCAGGGCGCGCCGCTCCAAAAAGCCGAGCGCCTCGGCATGCGTGGCCGTCGGTACCGACGGCAGCCTGCCGAGCAGGTCGAGCACTTGACGCCGGTTTTTCAGATTCCCGCAGGCCAGCTCGCCGATCACGAAGGGATGCGCCAGCACGCGTCCGGCCCCGAGCTCCTCGGCCAGCGTCGCATTCCCTGAGCGGAGATGTTCCACCCAGACCGAGGTGTCGACCAGAATCACTTGCCTTGCGCGCTTTTCGGGCGACGCCGCGGCGGCACCCGGAGCGACCGCTCGGTCGCTCCCAGCCGCGCGAGTCGCCGGGCACTCTCGCGCTCGATCAGCGCGCGCAATCCCTCGTGGATCAGCGCGGTCCGCTCGGTCATCCCCGTGAGGCGCTGCGCCTCACCGAGCAGGTCGTCGTCGAGATTGAACGTGGTGCGCATGGCAGCCTCCTGTCGTATGCACAAAACGTACATCAAATGATGACTGATGTCACGTTTGCACTCTGCCGGCTCGGCCTGAACCAGCACCAACACCTGCCCGGCGCGCATCCGGATCGTCTCGCCGCGGGAGAAGCCGTCCTGGGCGACGGCCGCGCGCGTCGCGCTCATCGGTTCGCTCATGCTAAGTTGTCGCGCGGGAGGGGCATCCGCGCCATGGCCAAACTTGCTCTCACCCTCGCCTGCGGCGACTACGACCGTACCCGTGCGCTCGCGACCGGCGCCGTTCAGCCGGCGGGCGTCGAGCTGAACGTCGTGCCCCTGGAACCGGAAGCGATGTTCTACCGCATGGCGCGCTTTCGCGAGTTCGACGTGTCGGAGCTCTCGCTGTCCACCTACACCGTGCTGCGGGGCCGCGGCGAGCCTCTGGTCGCGATTCCGGCCTTCCCGTCGTCTTCGTTCCGCCACTCGTCGATCTTCGTGGGCGCGGACGCCGGGATCCGGGAGCCGGGGGATCTCTTCGGCAAGCGCGTGGGCGTGCCGAAGTACCACATGACGGCGGC
>JBGPYK010000562.1:0-2391 GCA_041493245.1 Methylomirabilia bacterium
CGATCGTCTGGACCAACCCCGCGGCTACGGCACTCACTGGCTACGCCGCGGCAGAGCTGTGGGGATGGACCCCACGGATCCTAAAATCCGGCCAGAATCCGCCGGAGCTCTACGAGGATCTGTGGCGAACGATCACCGCGGACCGCTCCTGGCACGGCGTGCTCACCAACCGAAGGAAGGACGGCACCCTCTATTCTGAGGAACAGACGATCACGCCGGTGCAGAACGAGCGCGGTGAGATCAGCCACTTCATCGCGATCAAGCAGGACATCACGGCCCGCCTCCGCACGGAGGAGGAGTTGGCACGCCAACAGGCGCTGGCGCGCCAACAAGAGAGGCTTGCCGAGATGGGCCGGCTCCTCGCGGGCGTGGCCCACGAGCTGAACAACCCGCTGTCGGTCGTCCTTGGGCACGCGACCCTGCTCCAGCAGACGGCGCCGGACGCCGCGGTCACCCGGCGCGCCCAAAAGATCAGCGCTGCGGCCGAGCGCTGCTCGCGGATCGTGAAGAATTTCCTCGCGCTCGCGCGCGAGTACCCGCCCGAGACGCGGAGCGTCGCGCTCAACGCGATCGTCCGCGAGACGGTCGAGCTGCTCGGTTACCAACTGCGGGTCGAGGACATCACGGTCGTGCTGGAACTCGCCGACGCGCTCCCCGATCTCTGGGCCGATCCCCATCAGCTCCAGCAGGTATTGATGAATCTCGTGACCAACGCGGCCCACGCGCTTCGGACCACGCCCACGCGCCGGCAACTCACCGTCGCGACGCGCCACGACGCGCCCGGTGGCCGCGGCATCCTCGAGGTGCGCGATACCGGACCGGGCATCGCGGAGAGCGTCCGTGGGCGTGTGTTCGAGCCGTTCGTGACGACCAAGCCCGTGGGTGAGGGCACGGGCCTCGGCCTGTCGATCTGCAAGGGCATCGTGGAGAGCCACGGCGGGATGATCTCCGTGGAGAGCGTCGAGGGTGAGGGCGCGACCTTCAGGATCGAGCTGCCCATCCGGCCCGCGCCCGCCGCGGAGCCGGAGACCGCGGTTTCGACGACGGTGGAACGCGGACTCAGCGTGCTCGTGATCGACGACGAGCGCGAGGTGGCCGACGTGCTCGGCGAGATGGTGGCCACCCAGGGGCATCACGTGGACATCGCCGACAGCGGCGCGTCGGCGCTGGCGCGGCTCCGGGCCCGTGCCTACGACGTCATCTTCTGCGACCTCAAGATGCCGATCATGGACGGGCAAGAGTTCTACGCGAGACTCGTCCGCGAACGGCAGGATTTAGCTTCGCACGTTGTCTTTGTAACGGGGGATACGTTCAGCTCGACCACACCTGCGTTCCTCGCCCAGGCAGGGCAGCCCTTCGTGAGCAAGCCGTTCTCCGAGCACGACATCTGGAGAGCCGTTGCCACGGTGACCGCGCGGTAACCCTGACCGGAACTGCGCGAGGGTGTAGAAAAACGTGCGCAGTTGTCCGAGACGATCTTCTTCTTCGTCGTTCCCCGGACGCTCCGATCGCGAAGACTCCCGATCGTAGGAAAGGCCCGTCCGAGTGTGCCCGTAGTCGGTAGAGACGACGATCGAGTCAGCCCTCGGGCGGGGAGACGAGCGGGATGGTCTCTCGCTTGTTGCGGCGGTATACGCGGAAGTCTTGCCGGTCCACCGTGACGACGCTGTGCCGGGGATGGAGCTCGCTCATCCGGATGAGGCAGAGATCGGCGAGGTCGGGGTGGCGGTCCGCGTATCGGTCGGCCAGCATCATGAGCTGGGGCAGGTGATCGCGGCAGTCGAACGCGAGCGTCACGAGCCCTTCGCGCAGCATGGCGAGGACGAGAGGTACGTTCTGAAGATGGAAGGCTGTTTCCGCAAGCACCGCCTCGCAGGTCAGCAGCGGCTCGGTGACGCGTTCAGCCACGCCGAGCGCCCACTGGTGGTGGCGGTCGTTGCGGTTGGCGAAGGCGACGAGGAAGCCGGTGTCCGCGATGCCCTTCACGCGCGCGAGAAGCCCTTGCGGGAGGAGAGTCCCTTCGGGCCCCGGACCAAGCCGGCCAGGCGCACGAACGACTGCCGCGAGCTGGAGGCTCTCGCCCCTTCCAGCTGATCGCGGATGATCTTACCCTGGGGCACGCCGGTCTTGGCCGCCACATGCTGGAGCCAGGCCGCGAGCTCCTTGCTGAGCCGCACGGTGATTGTCTGACTCATGTGGCAAAATTGTATTACAGCAACGGCCACGCGGCAAGTCTCCGGGATTTGGTAGTTCGTTCGCTTGGGCTAGGGAGCCTTTCGGGACATCGAGGAGCGCCACGGCTTCGCCGGGGTGCTCCGAGCGTCGGGGGTATGGGGGCCATATCGAGGCCCCCATCTAAAAAGGTCCAGATGCGAGGCGGCGCCCGCCGGC
>JBGPYK010000087.1:0-7845 GCA_041493245.1 Methylomirabilia bacterium
AACATGGGGGGCCCCGACATGGCCCCCCATACCCGATCACTGAAATGGGGGCCCCGACATGGCCCCCATACCCCCAACGTTCGGACCGCCCCGGCGAAGCCGCGGCGGTCCTCTATATTCCGACAGGCTCCTGGGAAGCCGCCCGAGAATCGAGGAGCGCCACGGCTTTGCCGGGGCGCGACGAGCGTTGGGGGGCTTGGGGGGCCCGTTGCTAGGCCCCCCATGTTGTTAGTGCCCCCCGTGCAGGAAGGGAAGCTTGAAGAACAGCAGGAAGCCGTTGGCGGTGAGGGCGGCGCCGCCCAGCGCCATCGCCATCGAGAACCAGAACATCGCCGTCGACTCCGCGAGAATGGCGACCGAGGCGCACACGACGGCGATCTGGAGCAGCACCTCGGCATAGTCGAAGTACGGGTCGCGGGTCCGATAGAGGTCCCGCTCGTGCTCGAGCTTCTTGGCCTCCCGCTCGATGTCCTTCTTCTCGGCGTTGTAGCGCTTCTCCTCCTCGCCGAACTTCTTCGCCAGCGCCTCGAGCCGCGCGCGGGCGGCGGCCGTCAGGCCGATCGGCTCGGCCAGCTGCACCTCCAGCATGAGTTTTTGCGCGCGGTACTGGTGTTCGCGGATGACCTTCGCCTGATAGAACGCCCACTGGTCGGAGGACTGCTGCTGGGCCAGCAGCATCTCCTTCATCGCGTACTTGCCGCCCAGGCCGGCGATGGCGAGGGCCACGGCGTAGCAGGCCGTGATCAGGGCGACGCGGCGGCTGAAGGCGTTCGAGCGGTGGTGCTCGAGGTGCTCGGGGTTGGGTAGCTCGACCTCAGCCACGGTCCGCCGCCGACCACTTCTTGATTTCTTCCCGCATCGCCTCTTTGCCCGCCTCGAACGCGGCCAACAGGCGTTGCGTCTGCTCCTCGAACAGCTCGCGGCTCTTGTCGAGCCACTCACCCGCGTGGTGCTGCGCCTCGTCGGCGAGGTCCTGCGCGCGCTTCGCGACGTCGCCGCCTCGGGTGACGAGGAGCTCGCGCGTTTGGCTCCCCGTCCGCGGCGCGGTGAGAAAGCCCACGGCGGCGCCGAGCGCCGCGCCGAACAGGAACCAGCCCAGATATCCCGCCGAATCGCTCCGTTCGTTACTCATGGCCATCTCCTCGTTCTTGGCGCAACCGGTGAAAGAACACGTCGAGCCCCGTCTTGACGCCGGCCGCGATGCCCACGAGCTGACCCGCGCGGGTCAGTCCCGAGAGCGCGGTGAGGAGCCGGGCGCCGGCGTCCCCCAGCTCCTGGACGCGCTCGGTGATCTGCTCGATGCGTCGTAGCTCCTCTCGGGCGCCGTGGCTGAGCAGCTGCAACTCGCCGGTCAGCGCGCGCAGGCTCGCCACCAGCGGGGGAACCTCCTGCTCGATCTCGCGCTCCACGAGGGCCAGCACCCGCTCGGCGCGCCGGCCGGCGCGCTGGAGCGTGACGATGGCGGGGACGAGTGCCGCCGTGAGGATGACCGCGCACAGCGCCAGGACGGGGTAGATCCACGATTGCATGAGAGCCGAATTATCGTGGGTTCCGACGGTGAAAGTCAATAAATTCATTGACTTGGTCAACATGGGCTCTCTATAATCATGCTCACGGCCCCCGATCTCCCGAACGACCGGGTGTAGGAGTCTGATGTCCCTCGAGGAACGCTTCGCCGAGCTTCTCCGACGCCACGCCGAGGCCGAGCTGGCCGGCGGCGAGGAGCGCATCCGCCGGCAGCACAAAGCGGGCAAGAAGACGGCCCGGGAGCGCTTGGAGCTGCTCCTCGATCCCGGCTCCTTCATGGAAGTCGACAAGTTCGTGGTGCATCAAAGCCGCGACTTCGAGATGCAGAGTCAGAAGATTCTCGGCGACGGGGTCATTACCGGATCAGGGAAGATCCATGGTCGGCCCGTGTTCGTCTTCGCCCAGGACTTCACCGTCTTCGGCGGTTCGCTCTCGGAGGCCTACGCCCGGAAGATCTGCAAGGTGATGGACCTCGCAATGAAGACGGGAGTGCCCATCATCGGGCTCAACGACTCCGGCGGCGCCCGCATCCAGGAAGGCGTCGTCTCGCTCGCCGGCTACGCCGACATCTTCCTGCGCAACACGCTGCTCT
The DNA here is from genome assembly GCA_041493245.1 of Methylomirabilia bacterium. Taxonomy (GTDB): domain Bacteria; phylum Methylomirabilota; class Methylomirabilia; order Rokubacteriales; family CSP1-6; genus DATHGT01. Next base: position 2,120 of record JBGPYK010000087.1, read on the forward strand.
CCGGCGTGGTGCCGCAGATCTCCGCCGTTCTGGGGCCGTGCGCGGGCGGCGCCGTCTACTCGCCGGCGATCACGGACTTCACGTTCATGGTCAAGAACACGTCGTACATGTTTGTGACCGGCCCCGACGTCATCCGGTCGGTCACGCACGAGACGGTCTCCGCGGAAGAGCTGGGTGGCGCCACCACGCACGGGACGATCTCCGGCGTGGCCCACTTCGCGGCGGACAGCGAGGAGGAGTGCCTCGCGCTCCTCCGCGAGCTGCTGACCTTTCTGCCGCAGAACAACCTCGAGGGCCCGCCGCTCCGGCCCACGCGCGATCCCGTCGACCGGCGCGACGAGCGCCTGCAGACCGTCGTGCCCGAGCAGCCGCACAAGCCGTACGATATGCTGGACGTCATCCGGACCGTCCTCGACGACGAGTACTTCTTCGAGGTCCAGGCCGGCCACGCGCCCAACATCGTCGTCGGCTTCGGGCGCCTCGGTGGGCGGCCGGTCGGCCTCGTCGCCAACCAGCCTCGGCACCTCGCCGGCTGTCTCGACATCAACGCCTCGCTGAAAGCGGCCCGCTTCGTCCGTTTCTGCGACTGCTTCAACATCCCGCTGGTGACGTTCGTGGACGTGCCGGGTTTCCTGCCGGGGACGGCACAGGAATACGGTGGCATCATCAAGCACGGGGCGAAGCTGCTCTATGCGTTCTGCGAGGCGACCGTTCCCAAGCTGACCGTCATCACGCGCAAGGCCTATGGTGGCGCCTACGACGTCATGTCATCCAAGCACATCCGGGGGGACGCCAACTTCGCGTGGCCCACGGCGGAGATCGCGGTGATGGGCCCCGACGGCGCCGTGAACATCCTTTACCGGCGCGAGCTGGAGCAGATCGGCGACGCCGGAGCCTTCCGCGAGGCGAAGACCCGCGAGTACCGGGAGATGTTCGCCAATCCGTACGTCGCCGCCGAGCGCGGCTACCTCGACGAGGTGATCATGCCGCGCGACACGCGCGCCCGCCTCTGTGCCGCCCTGGAGCTGCTGCGGACGAAGCGCGACGCCAACCCGCCCAAGAAGCACGGGAACATCCCGTTATGAAGTGCGAGGTAAGCGACGGCCGCCGGCGCGAGCCGAGCGGTGACATGGGTCGAATGACGTGCGAGCTGAGCGACGGACGCGAGCGTCTCGCGAGCGCGTCGCGAGGCGAGCGGTGAAATGACCGAAAATCATCCCTCCGCGCGGTTCACCTCCTGGGGGACACCGCGGCCGCCGCTCTCCACGCGCGAGGACGTGTCGCCGCGCGACCTCGACGAGAACCTCGGGCGGCCGGGCGAGTTCCCCTTCACGCGCGGGGTCCATCCGACGATGTACCGTGGGCGGCTGTGGACCATGCGGCAGTACGCGGGATTCGGCTCGGCGCCGGAGACGAACAAGCGCTACCGCTTCCTCCTCGACCAGGGCCAGACCGGCCTCTCGGTGGCCTTCGACCTGCCGACCCAGATGGGCTACGATCCGGACGCGCCCCTGGCCAGGAGCGAGGCCGGGAAGGTCGGCGTCTCCATCGCGTGTGTCGAGGACATGGCCGATCTCTTCGAGGCGATCCCCCTCGACCGGGTCTCCACCTCGATGACGATCAACGCCACCGCGGCGATCCTGCTCGGCCTGTACGTCGCCGTGGCCCGCCGGCAGGGCGTGCCGCCCGAGCGCCTGGCCGGCACGGTCCAGAACGACATCCTCAAGGAATACATTGCCCGGGGCACCTACATCTTCCCGCCGGGGCCGTCCATGCGGCTCATTACGGACGTGTTCGCGTACTGCCGGCGCTACGTGCCCCGGTGGAACACCATCTCGATCTCCGGGTACCACATGCGCGAGGCCGGCTGCACGGCGGTGCAGGAGGTCGCTTTCACGCTCGCCAACGCCATCGCCTACGTCGACGCCGCGCTGCGGGCGGGACTCTCGATCGACGACTTTGCGCCCCAGCTCTCCTTCTTCTTCAATGCGCACAACGACCTCGTGGAGGAAGTTGCAAAATTCCGGGCCGCCCGGCGCCTGTGGGCGCGCCTGATGCGCGACCGCTTCGGCGCCCGCGATCCCCGCTCGCTTGCTCTCCGCTTCCACGCGCAGACCGCGGGCAGCACGCTGACGGCCCAGCAGCCGGAAAACAACATCGTCCGCGTCACCGTGCAGGCGCTGGCCGCGGTTCTCGGTGGGTGCCAGTCGCTGCACACCAACTCGATGGACGAGGCCCTGGCCCTGCCCACGGAGGCCGCCGTCCGTATCGCGCTCCGGACCCAGCAGATCCTGGCCTGCGAGTCGGGTGTGGCCGACATCGTCGATCCCCTGGGCGGATCCTTTGCCGTCGAGCGTCTGACGGCGGAGATCGAGGGCGCGGCCGAGGCCTACGTCCGCACGATCGACGAGATGGGGGGGGCCGTCGCCGCCATCGGCTTCATGCAGCGCGAGATCCAGGACGCCGCCTATCGCTATCAGCGCGAAATCGAGGACAAGCGGCGCATCGTCGTGGGCGTCAACGACTTCGTCACCGACGAGGAGCCTCCGGGCAACCTGTTCCAGATCGACCCCGGCCTGGGCGACGCCCTCGGCGGGCGGATCGGCCGCTTCCGCGCCACGCGGGACGACTCCGCCGCCCAGCGGGCCCTCGACGCGCTGGAACGCGGCGCGCGCGGGTCGGACAACGTGATGGCCCTCATCGTCGCCGCCGTGGAGGTCTCGGCCACCCTCGGAGAGATCTGCGATCGCCTGCGCGGCGTGTTCGGTGTCCACCAGCCGTCGGTGACGTTTTGAGGCCCGCCGTCCGGCTCGTCGTCCTCGTCCTGGCGCTGGTGACCGTCGTCGCCGTCGGGCCGGCACAGGCGGGGCTGGCCGATCGTCTGGGCGCGACGTTCACCCTGATGGCCGACGACTTTGTCAAGGCCTCCCAGCCGCTGGAGGCGGCCGTCGTGTCGATCGACGGCGACCGGATCTACCTCGATCTCGGGGCGCAAAGTGGCGCGCAGGCCGGACAGGAGTTGACGGTCTTCCGCAAAGGGGACGTTTTCCGCCATCCCCTCACGGGCAAGCCCCTGGGCCGTTACGAGGAGCACCTCGGGCACGCGCAGATCCAGCGCGTCTTCCCGCAGTTTGCGGAGGGCGCCTACGTCCCCCTCCCGGACCGGCCGCCTCCGGTGCCGGGCGACGGCGCTCGCATCAGCCGCGGGCGGATCAAGATCGTGGTGACGCCCCTGCTCGACCTGAGCCAGTCCAACGCCGACGTCCGACGCGTCCCTTACCTGATTGCCAGTGTCCTCGAGCGCTCCAAGCGGTTCGTCGTCGTCGACCCCCTCACGGTCGCGGACATGTTCGCGGGCGGGGCGCTGCGCGTCGAGGAGGTGCTGGCGCGGCCCGAGCGCGCGATGCGCATCGCACGGAACCTCGAGGTCACGGGGTGGATCGTCCCCGTGCTGCTCGAGCGTCAGGGTGTGCTCTATCTCGACACGACCTGGATCTCCGCGATCACCGGCACCGCGCTCTTCTCGCGGCGCCAGGTCGTCCTGCCGTCGAGCGCCTCCGAGGAGCAGCGTTTCCCGTGGGAGCCGCGGGCGGAGGATTGATCGTGTGCTATCGTAGATTCGCATGCTGACTCGTCGTCTCGCGTGGGCGATCGTCGTCCTCGTGCTGTTGACCGGCTGCAACACGATGCGCCAGATCGCCGGCCTCCCCATCCAGAACGAGCCGTCCGTCGATTTGAAGTCGGCGGAGACGCGCTGGCTCTTGATCAAGAACCCGCGCTTCGGCGACGTCCCCAGCGAGCCGGAGTACATCTGGGTGGAGGAGGACAGGGTGCCCACCACCCTGACGACCCTCATCCGGGGTACGGGCTCGATCATCGCCCCACCCGAGATCGTGGCGCGTTACGGCACGCCGCCCGGCGGCGGGAAGATCAGCCCGCGGCAGGGCGTGCCCTTCCCGGCGGCGCAGGCGCAGAGCAACCGCGTGGCCACGGTCGCGACGGGCGGCAGGGCGGCCGGGACGCCGGCGCCAGCCGTGCCCGAGCCGGCCAAGCGCGGATTCGTGGTGTACGTCGACACCACGCGCATCGTCGTCGACCTCAATGCCAGCGACGGACTCCGCGTCGGGGCAGTGATCAGCCTCCGGCGTGACCGCATTCCCATCGTCCATCCCGTGACGGGCGAGGTTCTCGGGGAACTGGACGAGGAAGTGGGGACGGCGCGGATCACGGAACTGCGGGACAAGTTCTCGGTCGCGGAGATCCAGACCGTCGCTGCCGGCGCGCAAGTCCAGGTCAAGGACCGGGTCGTCCAGAAATAGCCCGCGCGGTGCCGACTCCCACCCTCGAGCGGCTTCTCAAGGAACGCGTGTCCGCCCTCGTGGGGGACGAGTTGCGCGCCGTCGAGGAAGAGATCAGCCGGCAGCTCGACTCGCCCGTGGCGCTGATCCAGGAGATGGGCGAGTACATCGCAGGCGCGGGCGGCAAGCGCCTCCGCCCCATGCTCCTCCTCCTCGCCGCGCGCCTGTCGGGATACCGTGGCCCGCGCTCGGTGCGCCTCGGCTGCGTCGTCGAGCTGCTCCACACCGCCACGCTCATCCACGACGACGTCGTCGACGAGGCCCCGCTCCGTCGCGGACGGCCGTCGGCGAACGCCCAGTGGGGCGACGACGCCTCCGTGCTCGTCGGCGACCACCTCTACTCGAAGTCCTTCGCGATGCTCGTGCGTGACAACGACCGCGCCGTCATGGAGACGCTTGCGCGCGCGACCGTCTCCATGACGGAGGCGGAGGTCTTCCAGCTCGAGCGCAAGCGGAGCGGGGTGACGACGGAGGCCGACTACCTGCGCATCATCACGCAGAAGACGGCCTCCTTCATCTCGGCGTGCTGCCGGATCGGTGGCCTGCTGGGAGGCCTCCCCGCCCCACGGGTGGACGCCCTCACGCGGTACGGCGTCGACATCGGCGTGGCCTTCCAGATCTCCGACGACGCCCTCGACTTCAGCGCCGACCAGGACCGCCTCGGCAAGGCGATCGGCAGCGACCTGCGCGAGGGCAAGCGGACCCTGCCGCTCATCGCGATGCTGGAGCGGGCGGACCCGGTGGAGGCCGAGAAGGTCCGGGCACTGCTCAGGCGCCGCGCGCTCGTGGAGAGCGAGGTGGAAGAGATCCGCGGGCTCGTGATCGCGCACGACGGCGTCGAGTACGCCCGCGCCCGCGCCGCCGCCTATGCCCGGGCGGCCAAGGGCGACCTCGAGCAGTTTCCCTCCTCGGACGAGCGGGAGACGTTTGCCCTCATCGCGGATTTCGTCGTCGACCGCGATCGCTGACGTGACCGCCGTCATCACCCTGACGACGGACTTCGGCACCCGGGACCCCTACGTGGCGGAGATGAAGGCGGCCATCCTTCGCCTGAGCCGCGCCGTGCACCTCGTCGACGTGACGCACGAGATCGCCCCTCACGACGTGGTCGAAGGCGCCTTGGCCGTGGAGGCGATCGCGGCCGTCTGCGCGCCGGGCACGATCCACGTCGCCGTCGTCGACCCCGGGGTGGGCACGGCCCGCCGCGGGCTCGCCGTCGCGGCCGGCGGGCAGGTCTTCATCGGTCCCGACAACGGGATCTTCACGCCTGTCCTGGCCCTCCCCGGGTGGAACGCCTTCGAGCTGTGCGCGCCCGAGTACCGGATGCCGGTGGTGAGCGCCACCTTCCACGGCCGTGATGTCTTCGGG
>JBGPYK010000143.1:0-6295 GCA_041493245.1 Methylomirabilia bacterium
GCTCATCTCGACGGCGATGAAGGCCGACGTCAAGGAGATGGAGCACCACAACCTGCCAGCGTCCGCCACGCCGACCGAGCCCGAGGCGGCGCAGGGCAAGCTCAACTTCGAGAGCAAGTGCCTCGCCTGCCACTCCGTCGGTCAGGGTAAGAAGCTGGGACCCGACATGGTGGGGTGACCAAGCGCCGCACGGAGGACTGGCTCAGGCGGGGGCTCAGATCCTCCCGAGAAAATGCTGGAGAGCGATCCCGACGCGAAGGCGATGCTCAAGGAGTACAACAACCTCCCGATGCCCAACCAGAGCCTCTCCGACGCGGAGATCCGGCAATACATCCGGTGCTTCAAGTGGGCCGACGCCCAGCCGGCGGGCTCTCTGTCCTCGAGCGGAGTCGGCCACTGACGACCGCTCCAGGACGAGATGCTGAAGCTCGCGAAGCAGATCTACAAGCAGGCGGAGCGACCGTTCTCACGAACGGCGCCGGCGCCCGGCGCGACGAGGGGCCAGCTCGTCCGCAATCCAACGGACCAACCGCGATATGTCCTCGCCCGATTCCGCGCGGCGCTGAAGCTCGATCATCAGCGTGGCGAGTCGGTCCTCCGGCAATTCGGCGCGCCCGCCATTGGCATAGAGGAAGGTGAGCATCGTGGCCATCCCCGTCCGCTTGTTGCCATCGGCGAACGCGTGCCCCTGGACGATGTAGACGGCGTAGGCCGCGGCCAACTCTTCGAGCGTGTCATAGTAGGAGTTCTTGACCGCTTGGACCGCCGCGTCCACGCCCTCGTACCCCGGGCCGCGGTGGCCGGCTCCGGCGAGCCCGCCGGTCTCGCGGAGCGCTGCGTCGTGAAGCGTGATGACGTGCTCGGCGGAAAGGAACCGTAGCCGACGGGTCACCGACGCGGCGGAGACCAGTCGCCTCGGTCGTACGCGGCGAGCAGCTCGAACGTCCGCCCGTGACGACGCAACACGGCCGCGAACGCCCGGCGGAAGGCGCCGTCGTCAAGCGTGTCGTCGGCGGGCTCGACCACAACCTGGCGTCCCACCAACGTCAGGCGGACCTCAGAACCCTCTTTGACGTTCATCGCTTCTGCGATGTCTCGGGGAAGCAAGACGCCGAGGCTCCCGCCGATCCGCTTGATCCGCCGCCGCACCGTCATGCACTCAGTATCACGTGCATATAACCCGACGTCAAGCGCGGCCCGAGCCTGGTAGTGCATCAGTTTGGGGCGAAGCGGTAAAACGCCGCAAGGAGTCAAGAACATGGGCCGAGAAGACCCCCGAGAAGACCCCCTCCTGTCCCTTGTGCGACTGTCGGCAGAAGTCGACAAGATCGGCGAGGAGATGAAATCGAATCCGAACCCAGCCGCGCTCGCCTCTGGAACCGCGTTCGCGTCGTATCCCGTGGCACTGCAGGAAGACTTCGCGCGATTCCGGGACCACCTCGCAGCCCATGGCTTGACGAAGTGGGCCGAGAGCTATGGAGCGAAGCCGGAGGCATGGTCTCCGTTCGAGAACGCACCCGGGGGGGCAGCATCGAAAAGCAAGTGCGGCAGGCGCTCAACGCGCTCAACGCGCAGGCGGGGTATCCGAAGCCCCTCGTGCCGAGCTTCCACGACATTCGTATCGTCAATGAGCCGGCGAATTGGGGGCTTCTGCGGCACCTGCGTCAGAAGGGATGCGTCGTCATCATCGACACGGTCTCGCTCCGCCATCCGATCCTCCTGAAAGCCTTTCAACAGAGCCTCCTCGAGGCTTACCCGACAACGTCGGTACTCAGCCTCGCGCCCAAACACGAAGCCCTCGCGCTTATTCAGGACATGACCTATGCGCTGCAACTCACGCTCAGGGAGAGTGAACTGGGTCGCCGGCGGCGCGACCTTCTCGAGGGCTATGCATGCGAGGAGCTGGGCGCAATGGACGGCTTTCCGCGATGGTTCGTCGAGCGGGTCAGGCAGCTCTGCGGTCCCGCAGCTGCCCAGGGCGGAATCCTCCAGCAGATGAAGAGCTAGCGGGGTGATCTCGGGATCAGCGTCATCCGAAGTTGGGCGTACGGGGCCGGTGACGCGAGGCCGCCGGCGTATGCTCTGGTCGCGTTCTTCACCGTATTCTCGATACCTTGCCTGCTCCGGACCAGTCGGTTCTTTCAGGTGCTCGACCGCCAAGCGGCGAACGCTCCTGGCGCCGCGCCGGAGCAGTGGGAGAGCCTTCCGCAGATCGTCTCGCTACGGGCCGGGAAGCGCTTCCGGTTGATGGGCAACGTCTATGTCGCGAGTCCGAGCTTCGAGATCGCCACGCTGGTCTACGGGCTCACAGCTATCGTTCTTTCTTTGTCTCCGAACACGAATCCGATCGTCCTTTACCGAATGCTTGTTGAAAGGATGTCCGGATTTTGATCTCATGGCCCGGAGTCCTTGTGGTCGCGGATGATCTCCAGCGACCTCGTCATCAGGACTGTCGGGCCGCTATCTGAACGACCGGCCTTGTTCTATCTGGATTTCATCAACCTGTTCCTGATCCCGTTGCGCTTGCCCGGCCGTCACGAGTGCGCAGTGGCGCCGCGTGCAGTGCATTGCCGAACTCGAGCCGAAGCGTAGCTATTGACCCCACCCGTCCGTCACGGCCTGAAGGACGCGAAGCACTTGCTGGAGTTGAAGATGTAGGTCTGAACGAACTCCGTCTGGTCCGGTCGGTGACCCAGCTCCGCCATCGCGCCGGCCAGGCACATCCAGTTCAGCATCTCCTGCTGGCCGCTGTCCTCGAGCGCCGCCAGCGGCGTTTGCCGCCACGCCTGGTAGTCCCCCGCCCGTAGCCTCTCGTACAGGGCGCGATCGGCGTCCACGTCCGGATACAGGAGATGATGCTTGGGCGTCAGGAAGGCGTGCGACCAGCTCGACGAGGCGATCAGGGCCACCCGCCACGGGCTCTCCGCCATCACCCGCGCCGAGGCCTTGCCGAGGTCGAAGCAGCGCCACGGGGAGGGCGAGGGCGGATCGAGCTGCTCCTCCGTCGGCATGTCCGCAACACTGGCGGCGCCGCCGTACTGCGAGATGACCCGCCGGCCGTAGCAGTTGATGGAGAACGGCACGACGGGATAGGGAAAGCCCTGGCGGTCGTAGTCGAGGTACAGCAGCGTGTTCATGAAGGCGTGGCCCAGCGGATGATGCAACGGCCGGTACGCGTACGACACGTCGAATCCCGCGTCGAGCAGGCCGCCGACAAGCGTTTTGGCGGCGGCGCGATGCCCCTTGTACACGAACGTCTGGTCGTTCGCCTCGTCCCACGCGTTGCCCGCGGTGCGCCACCGCGGCTCCGCCCACGGGCGATGCTCGATCGATTCGTACGCCAGCACACAGAGGGGCGGGATGATGTCTTCCTTGAAGTTCTCGTACTGGTCGTCGCCCCAGATCACCACGAGGTCCGGCGCGAAATCGTCGAGCCGCCGTCTCATCTTGCGGAACCCGGCCACCAGGGCGTCACGATGCCGCCGGGCCGCGCCGAGACCCTCGTCGGCGCCGTATTCCTGCCGCATCGGCTCCGGCCACCCGTCGGGCCGGCGATACGACTCCGGGAGATCGGGATCCTGGAGGACGCGCTTGAGGATGCGCGCCATGTTGTCGTCCTGTCCACAGAGGGGCGGATAGTGCGTCACGCCGAGACCCAGAATCTCTCCCATGGCATCTCCTCCTTGCCGAGCGTCGATCGGCGCCCCGATGGTACACTCGCGGCGACGCGACGGAAAGGAGAGTCTGCCATGGCCCCACCTGCGCTTCCGCCCCTGATTTCCAGCGACGGTCACCTGGAGGTCCGCCCCGAGCGCTGGACCCCGCGGATGCCCGCGACGTACCGGGACCGGGCGCCGAGGACGATCAAGCTTCCCGACGGCGGCGACGCGATCCTCGTCGAGGGCCAGCCGCCCTACCCCGCCCCCTTCCTCGACCTCCGAGCTGGCCGGACCAACGAGACCTGGCAACCGTTCGGCGTGACGATGGACGACACGGCCGGCGTGGGTCCGCCGGAGCAGCGGCTCCGGGAGCAGGACGTGGACGGGCTGCACGGCGAAGTGCTGTTCCCGAACATGCAGGTGGGGCCCCGCCTCTGGCGCGCAATGACCGACGACGACCTGTACCGCGCCACGGTCCGCGCCTACAACGACTGGCTCGGAGAAGAGTACTGCGCGGTCTCGCGCGACCGCCTCCTCGGCCTCGGCGTCATCCCGTGGACCAACCTCGACGACGCCATCGCCGAGCTGCAGCACTGCGCGAAGCTCGGTCTCAAAGGCGTCGCGCTCGGCGTGTATCCCAGCGGCAAGTCCTATCCCACCCCCGAGGACGACCGGTTCTGGGCGGCGGCGATCGACATCAAGATGCCGCTGACCGTGCACGTCGCCTTCGACCGCCTGGGGCCGCGCGCGTCCCAGCCGACCCTCGAATATCCGGGCGTCGATCCCGACGTGCTCAAGAAGCTGGGGCCCCGGAAGCTCGTGGAGTGGGTGGCGCTGCCCTTCCTCGGCACGGCCCCGTCGATGAGCCTCGCCCAGATGGTCCTGTCCGGCGTCTTCGATCGTCTGCCCGAGCTAAGGATCTTCTTCGCCGAGACTCGCCTCGGCTGGGTGCCGTTCTGGATGGAAGAGGCGGACTACTGGTACGAGCGGCACCGCCACTGGGCGGAACGCCTCCTCAACTTCAAGCCGCTGAAGCAACGGCCCAGCGACTATGTCCGCCAGCACGTCTTCTTCAGCGTCCAGCACGTCGAGCGCGTGGCGGTCGAGCTGCGTCACCACATGGGCGTCGAGCGCATCATGTTCGCGACCGACTTCCCCCACATCGAGTGCGACTGGCCGAACACCCGCCCCTTCGCCGAGCGGCTGTTCGCGGACGTGCCGGCCGCCGAAGCTTACAAGATCGCGGCCGGCAACATGCTGGCGTACTTCCACCTGCAAGACACGCCGATGGGGCGGACGGTGCTGGCGCAGGTGCCGTGACGGTCCCGCGCTTCGGCCTGAACCGCTTCGACGCCCGCTCGGTGGACGCGTTCGCCGCCGACGTGCGGCGCGCGGAGACGCTGGGCTGGGATGCCGCGCTCCAGCCGGATTCTCAGCTCCGCCGCCGCGACACGTACGTGCTGTTGGCGGCCGCGGCGCGGGTGACCGAGCGCATCACGCTCGGGACGTTGCTGGCGAATCCGATGAACCGGCACCCCACCGTCACGGCGTCCTCGATCGCGACGATCGACGAGTTGGCACCCGGCCGCACGCTGCTCGGCTGGGGCGTCGGTGACACCGCGGTCCGGCTGGCGGGGCTGCGGCCGGCTCGCGTCAAGGAGCTCGAGGCGAGCACGCGCCTCATGCGCGCCCTGCTGGACGGCGAGGCGGTCGAGGTCGGCGCGGCCCGGCCGGCGCGTCTGCCGCACCACCGGCCGGTGCCGATCTGGATCGCCGCCGCCGGCCCGCGCACACTCCGCATGGCCGGCGGCGTTGCGGACGGCGTCTTCATCCGCGTCGGGACTCACCGAGCGAACATTGCCGCGTCCGTCGAAGCGATCCGCGCCGGCGCCGCCGACGCCGGACGCGATCCGGCAACGGTCCGCGTGGCGGCCGTGTTTCACACGGTGTTCGTCGACGACCCCGGCCGGGCACTGCTCATGGGCAAGTCCATGGCGGCCGGCTACTACGAGTACTCGCCGACGTTGTTCGAGGCGCCTCGGCTCGCCTGGCCGGGACCGGACCCCGGAACGCTCAAGCGTGACCATCGGGTCTGGCCCGACTTCCACCACGCGACGGACCTGGAAGCGAGCGGTCGCGTCGTCGACTTCCTGCCGGAAGCTGCTGCCGACGCCTTCTGTCTGCGCGGGGGACCGACCGACATCGTCGAGCAGCTGCTCGCCGTACTCCGCTCGGCGCCGGCCACGTTCGACTACGTCGTCCTGCACCCGGTCCCGAACCCAACGGTGTCCGAGGACTCCGAGCACGGCTACATGGCGCGGGTGGCGCGCGAGGTCCTGCCCCGCGTGCGCGCCGGGCTCGGAGCCCGGGCGTGAGGGACCCGGACGAGCCTAGCCTAGGAGCCTGTCGGGGTATCGAGGAGCGCCACGGCTTCGCCGGGGTGCTCCGAGCGTTGGGGGGTTTGGGGGGCCATGTCGGGGCCCCCCATCAAAAAATCCAGATGCGAGGCGGCGCCCGCCGGCCACACGCGAGGCGTACTCTCTGTACGTTGAGCGTGCGGCCAAGGGCGCCAACGGAGCAGATGGGCCTTTTTCAGCAGCCTGGAGGGAGACGCCATGCTGAGCCGGGAAGACAAC
>JBGPYK010000389.1:0-3509 GCA_041493245.1 Methylomirabilia bacterium
CGCCGACATGATGATCCCGAGACAGCGCCGCACTCCCCGCGCCGCCAGCGCCGCCAACGTCTCGGGCAGGTACGGGTGCCAGTTGCGCATCCCCACGTGCACGGGCAGCGGTGTCCCCGCCTGCGCCAGCGCACCGGCGAGCGCGCGCGCCTGAGCGAGCGTGAGATCGTTCAGCGGCGACCGCCCGCCGGGCATCTGCGCGTAGTGGTGCGCGACCTCCTCGATCCGCTCACGTGGAATGTGACGGCCACGCGTCACGTTCTCGAGGAACGGCCCGATTTCCTGGGGCGCCGTCGGCCCGCCGAAGGCGATGAGCAACACCGCGTCGATCATCGGAGTCACCGACCTTCGCGGCCGAAATCGATGAAGCCCTTCTCCACGTTCACGCTCAACAGCTCGACCGTGACGCGGTCGCCGACGTCCAGCCCCTCGAATCCACGCACCACGCGCCCCTCGACGGGCGGCGAGACGATCCGCACCCACGTCCCCTTCGGGGAGGCGCCGGTGACGATGCCGATGAAGCGCTCGCCGATCCGGTGCAGCAGCAAGAGCGCGGCGGCGGACTTGTGGGTTTGGCGCTCGACCTTGTTGGCGTTGTCTTCCTGCTCGGTGCAGTGCCGGGCGAGCGCGGCCAGGGCCTCGTTCGTGTACGGCGACGGGCGGCCGGCGAGGGCGGCTTTCACGAGCCGCTGCGTGATGAGATCGGGGAAGCGGCGGTTGGGCGCGGTGGAGTGCGTATAGTCGCGGACGGCGAGGCCGAAGTGGCCCTCCGCCGTACCGCCAGGGAGATCGACGGCGTACTCGCCGCGGCCCATCAGCTTCACGATCGAGAGCGAGAGATCGGGAAAGCGCTCGGGGTCGGCGGCCTTGCGCTTGACCAGGAAGTCTTCGAGGGCGCGGGCGTCGGGCGTCGCCGGGAGCCGCTCCCCCAACTGCCCCGCGAGCGCCACGATGCGCTCCCAGCGTTCGGGTGAGCGCAGCACGCGGCGCAGCGAGGGCAGGCCACGCGAGGCCAGGAAGCGCGCGGTCACGCCGTTGGCGGCGACCATGAAATCCTCGATCAGCGCCTTCGCGCGGTTTGTCTCCTCGGCGCGCAGGTCCGCCAGCTCCCCGTCCGCAAACACCGCGCGGGCTTCGATCGTCTCCAGGCTGAGGGCGCCCTGCTCGTGGCGCACCCGCTTGAGGGTCTGGGCGACCGAGTCTTGAAGTCGGAGCTGTGCGTCGAGGCCGCGTACGGCGGTGAGCTTCGGAGGCGCGGGTGCCGTGCTGTCGAGCCACGCGGCGACCGCGTGGTAGGCGAGCTTGGCGCGGTTGCGCACGAGCGCGCGGGAGACGCCAGCATCGCCGACCGAGCCGTCCGCCTGCACCGTCATCTCGAGCACGATCGCGAGCCGGTCCGCGGCCTCGTTGAGGGAGGTGAGATCGGTCGAGAGCTTCTCGGGCAGCATGGGAAAGATGCCGCCCGCGGTGTAGACGGACGTCGTGTTGTGCGCGGCGTGACCGTCGATCGCCGAGTCCTTGTGGACGAGCGCGTCGACGTCGGCGACGGCGACCAGGATCTTCACGGGTCCGCGCGACCCGCCGCCCGCGGGCGGCTCGGACACGGAGAGCTGGTCCAGGTCACGCGAGTCGTCGTTGTCGATCGAGCACCAGAGGCGGTCGCGCAGGTCGCGGATCGACGGGTCGCGCTCGACGGCGGCGGCGTGGATGGCGTCCAGCTCGGCCATCGCCGCCGCCGGGTACTCGGGCTCGAGCCCGCGCTCGGTCATGACGCGGCGGGCGATCGCCTTCAGGTCGTGGGGGCTGCGGGTTCGGCTCACCGACGCATTGTACGGGTGACCCCGCGCCGCGGGAAGCGCGTTATGAACGACGTCCGCGATAGCCGCCGAAGCGGGCGCGGCGGAACTCCTCGTCGACCGTGTCGGCGTCGTGGATCTCGTCTTCGGGCCGCGCGCGCAGCAGATGGGGCGTGGGGGCGGCGCCCGTCTCCACGAACATGACGGGCGGAAAGCGCCCGTCATCCGGCACGCCGGCGCGCTTCTCGACGATGCCCAGGTCGCCGAACGTGGTGACCATCTTCGTGATCTGCTGGATGTACGGCGCCGTGAGATCGAGGCTGCGGAGCCAATTGTCGCGCGTGTTGAATGCGGCGATGCGGTCCGCGGGCGGACGCTGAGGGTCGATCACGATCCGGTAGCTGGCTTCGGTGAGCACGTGGTTCGGCACGCGGGACGGCCAGAAGGTCGGGATGTAGGGATCGGTCTGCCGGTCGTAGCCCGAGCGACAGCTCGCGGTGTCGGTCTGCCAAGGAACCGCCATCCACTTGGTGATGTCGCCAGGGCCGCTCTGCGCGAGCGGCCCGTCGTCGGCGGTCACGGTGGCCTGCGTCAGGAACTCCCCGTAGTCGGCCTCGGGCAGGCCCGCGGGGCGCAGGCGCAGACGGAACGGTTGTCCGTACATCGAGACGATGCGCATGGGCCAGGTCATCTCGCATCCGGGATGGAACGGCCCGCCCATACAGAAGTGGAGCGCGGCGCGGTCGAGCGTGTCGGGCTGGCGGTCGAGGGCGACGGCGCCGAGCGAGGCGGGCGGCTGCCCCGTGGGGTCGTAGTCCGCGAGGAAGTTTCCGTCGAGCCAACTCTGCAGGTAGCGGTACAGCGTCTTGGTCACCGCGAAGCCGACCCGCGGGCTCTCGTCGAAGTTGCCGAAGGCGTCGCCGTAGATCGGCGGCCATTGCAGCGGCTGGGGCGTGGTGGCCGACGGATCGCGGAACATGGCGACGATCTGACGGCGCAGCTCCTGAAACTCCTTGCCCGGCGCGGCCAGCTTCGCCAGCAGCTCCGGCCGCGTGAACTCGTTCGGCGCCTGCCAGCCGAACTGAACGAAAAAGCCGTAGTTCACCCACTGCGAATCCGCGAACTGGCGGAGCAGCGGAAAGATGTCCTCCATGAAGGACGGTTGCTTCTTCGGGGAGAGATACCGGCCGACCATCGTGTCGTAGATGACGTCGTACATGGTCTGCACGGTGACGATGTCCGGCCCGTAGTTCGGCGGCCCCACGACGACCCACGACGGGTCCACCGGAATGTCGCGCCCGTCCACCTTCACGGTGGCCGTGACGGGCCCGTCCGAGGTGTCGTCGTACCAGCCGACGTTATTGGCGAACGTGGTCAGCCCGTTGCCCAGGAACGGAGACGCGGAGACGCCCCGGCCGCCCAGAAAGACGAGACGGCCCACGGCGTCGGTGCGGAGCTCGCCGAGGTAGACCGGCACGTCGAAGAACTTGCCCGTGTCGAACGGAGTCGACCGTTGATCACGGCCGGTGACGGACCGGGGGCCGGGGTCGATGGCGAGCTTGTGGCGCGCGGCGCCCGGCACGGTGGCGTTGCGCCGAGGCGCGGAGACGCCGGCGGCCTCCGGGATGTCGAGCGCGACGATGAAGTCGTACCACGCGGCTTTCGTGTTGGCGACGTGCGCGGTCCACCGGATCTCGGCGTTCGCGGCGGTCA
>JBGPYK010000593.1:0-2204 GCA_041493245.1 Methylomirabilia bacterium
CGAAGGCGCCGAGAAGATCTCCCTCGCCGTGAACGTGAAGACCGCGACGCTCCTCGGGATCAACGTGCCGCGCAAGATCCTTCTCCGTGCGGACATGCTCCGACGGTGAGCGCCCGGGCACCGCGCGGCCGGATCTTTCGGAAGTACGTCCTCGTCCTGCTCGTCCTGGTGGGCGGGGTGCTGCTGGTCAGCAGCCTGGTCGAGATCTACTTCTCCTACCAGGAGACGAAGGCCGCGCTGGTGGGGCTCGAGCACGAAAAGGCGGGGGCGGCGGCGACCCGGATCGAGCAGTTCGTGAAGGACATCGAGCGGCATCTGCGCTGGACGACCCACGCGGCGTTCGACGATCCGAAAGCAGCGCGGGACGAGCGCGAGATCGACTTTCTCAGACTCTTGAGAAACATTCCCGCCATCACCGAGCTGGCCTACGTCGACGCCTCGGGCAAAGAGCAGCTTCGCGTGTCCCGCTTCGCGCTCGACGAGGTCGGAGGCGGGAGAGACCTCTCCCAGGAGCCGAAGGTCAAGCAGCCCAGGGCCGGGAACACCTACTTCGGCCCGGTCCACTTCCGCAACGAGTCCGAGCCGTACATGACTGTCGCGGTGCCCGGCGGCGATTATGGTGCCGAAGTCACCACGGCTGAGGTCAACCTCAAGGCTATCTGGGACGTCATCTCCCAGATCAGGGTCGGCCGGGCGGGGTACGCCTACGCGGTGGACTCGCTGGGCCGTCTGATCGCCCATCCGGACATCAGCCTGGTCCTCCAGAAGCGGGACCTGTCTGCCCTGCCCCAGGTCAACGCGGCACGGAGTGATCGCTCCGCCTCGACCCGTGACGACGGCGGCATCGGCATCATCGCCAGCGGTCTCCAGGGCGGTCGCGTCCTCACCGCGCATGCCGCCATTGCGCCGCTCGGGTGGTGGGTGTTCGTCGAGCAGCCGCTGGGCGAGGCGTTCGCCCCGCTCCGATCCTCGATCATCCGGAGCGCGGTCCTCTTCATCGCCGGTCTCGTGCTCTCGGTCCTGGCCAGTGTCGCGCTGGCCCGAAAAATGGTCGCCCCCATCAGAACGCTGCAGGCCGGCGCGGCCCGGATCGGCGCCGGAGAACTCGGCCACCGAATCGACGTCCACACCGGCGACGAGCTGGAAGCGCTCGCCGAGGAGTTCAATCGAAGTACCGCCCGACTTCAGGAGTCGCACGAGGGCCTGGAGCAGAAGGTCGCGGAGCGCACCGGCGAGCTGGCGCGTATGGTGGACAATCTCAGAGCCTTGAGCCAGAGCAGCCAGGCCCTCAGCGCGACGCTCGAGCTGCGCACGGTCCTGGATGTCATTGTCGCCAGGGCTACGGATCTCTCCGGCGCCCATGGCGGGGTCATCTACGAGTACGACGAAGCCAGTCAGGAGTTCCATGTCAGCGCCACCCATCGGATGGCGCCCGAACATCTCGAGGCCGTTCGCGCCACGCCGATCAAGCTGGGTGAGGGCGCCGTCGGGCTGGCCGGCGCCCGCCGCGTGCCGGTCGAGGTCCGCGACATTCTCGACCCTAAGGAGTCGGTCGCGCCCCACATCCGGCCGATCCTGAGCCGGCTGGGCCAGCGCTCCTTGCTTGCCCTTCCCCTCCTCCGGGAGCAGCGGCTCCTCGGCGGGTTGGTGGTCTGGCGGCACGAGGTCGGCAACTTCCCCACCGAGATCGTGGACACCCTCCAGACGTTCGTGGCGCAGTCGGCCCTCGCGATCCAGAACGCGCGGCTCTTCCAGGAGATCCAGGAGCAGAGCCGGCAGCTCGAAGTGGCGAGCCAGCACAAGTCGCAGTTCCTGGCGAACATGAGCCATGAGCTGCGGACGCCGCTGAACGCGATCATCGGTGTGACGGAGATGCTCCTGGACGACGCCCGGTCGCTGCGACCGGAGGACGTCGAGCCGCTGGAGCGGATTCTCCGGGCGGGCAAGCACCTGCTCGCCCTGATCAACGACATCCTGGATCTCTCGAAGATCGAGGCCGGCAAGATCGAGCTCCATGTCGAGAGCTTCGCCATCACGCCGCTGATCGAGGACGTGGTGACGACGGTGGGCGGGCTGGCGGAGAAAAACGGCAACCGCATCGTCGTGGAAGTCCCCGCCGACATCGGCCGCATGAGCGCCGACGCGCTCCGTGTGCGGCAGGCGTTGCTCAATCTGGCGAGCAACGCGAGCAAGTTCACGGAGAA
>JBGPYK010000393.1:0-3489 GCA_041493245.1 Methylomirabilia bacterium
CACGACGTCTTCACGTCGAGGAGGTTGGACATGGCACTTCAGGTACGGCGGGTGATCACGGGCCACGATGCGAACGGCCGGGCGATCGTCACGATCGACGAAGTCTCGAAGAACGTCGCCTCGGGTCGCCCGGGGGCCACGGCCTGTAACATCTGGACCACGGAGGGCTTTCCCGCCAACAACGACGGCGCCGCCGACGAGGGCCTGCGCAAGGTCGCCACGACGTTGAAGAACGGAACGATCTTCCGCGTCATCGAGTTCGCGCCCGGCCTCGCCGCGCGCAACCACCGGACGGACTCGATCGACTACATCGTCGTCATCTCCGGCGAGATCGACATGGAGCTGGACGACTCGGTCGTCCACCTGAAGACCGGCGACGTCATGGTGCAGCGGGGCACGATCCACAACTGGGTCAACCGCGGAACCGCGGCGTGCGTGCTCGCGGTGATCCTCGTCGACGCCAAGCCGGTCGAGGCCGGCGGCAAGGTCCTACACGCCGCCGGGTAGGGAGGCTCGGCGAATCGTCGCGGTGCTCGCGCGCCGCGGATGGATCGCGTCAGGGTTTCTTGAATGCTCCGTCTCGATCGAGCGTCATCAGCGCCTGCACCCCGGTGCTGAAGGTCGGCCCGCCGCCCGGCACTGCGGCGGACTGGATCGCCTCGAGTAGCTCGCGCTTGGTCGCGCCGTGCTGAACCGCCCGGCGCATGTGGGCAACGACGCCCTCCTCCCGGCCGCGGAAGGCCAGGATCCCGATGATGACCATCTCGCGATGCTTGATCGACAGCTCTTTGCCTTGGCCCACCGACAATTCGCTCAACGGCTGTCGGGCCTTCACGTACTCGGGATCTTCCCGCGCGACCCAGTCCCAGAACGGGTATCCGTAGGGACTGGCGATCTTCCCATCGACTTTCTTGGACGTGGGGACGGGCGGGGCGGGTGTCGCTACGGAACGGCGTGCGCTCATGCTGGCCTCCTCAAGTCTTCCGCGACTCGCCAGAAGGTACCACGTTGCTAGTCAGGGCGAGGAGCCGGGCGACGTCGGCCATGTCGGCCACCTGTTCGAGGCCGCCGACCGCGTCGATGATGGCCGTCGCCGGCTGCGCGCCGAGGACTGACGCCGTGTAGCGCCGAAACTTCTCGCACGCCTCGCCCCAGGTGAAGGGGTTGAGCGACGAGCCCTTGTAGGGGCGGGTGTGCAGCGTGTGGCGCCGGCCCGCGCACTCGATGACGACCTCGGTCGGCCAGGCGTCCGGGGCGTCGTGGACCGCCTCTTCCACAGGCTGAAGCTCGATCCGTCGCGCCAAATCACGCACGACCGGATCCGCCACGGCGTCGTCGTTGTAGACGAGCGGATCGGACATGTCCCGGGTCAGCGCCACCGCCGTGGTGAACGGCAGGCTGTACTGTCCGCCCAGGACGTCGTGGGGCGCGCGCGCCGCGTGCCGCTCTTCCATGATGCGCGGCGCACCGCGGATCACGACGCGCGTGATCGTTTTGGGGTCGAGCGGATGCTCGCGCTTGAGGTCCTGGATCGCCTCGACCACAGCCTGGTGCGTGACGTGGGTCGCGTACGACTTTAGCCGCGGCGGTTCGATGGCCCACTCAGTGCCCAGACCCTCTAGGAGATTCTCCATCCGGGGAGGCGTCGAAAACGCGTTGAAGTAACCGGAGCGGCCCTCGAGGACGGTCGCCGGGCCGTGCACGCCGTTTCGCGCTAGCAAGGCGCTCTCCAGCCCGAGCTGGCTGGCGCGCCCGAGGTGCAGGCGCTTCGTGTCACCGCCACTCCACGCGAACTCGAGGAGGCCGGCGCTCGACGAGCCCGCGATCCCCATCGCGTTGACGAGCTGCTCCTCGTCGAAGCCATACAACTTGCCCACCGCCGCGGCCGCGCCGAACGGCCCCTGCGTGCCCGGGTTATGAAAGCCCCGCACCGTCTCCAGCCCCACGGCCGTGTGCGCGATCCGCGCTGACACCTCGAAGCCCAGGGCCAGCGCGGTGAGGAACGAGACGCCATCGAACCGCTCCCGTTGACACACCGCCAGCGCCGCCGGCAGCACGGTGCCGCTCGCGTGCGACCCGGTGAGCGGTTCGCACTCGAACGCGCCGATCAGGACGCCGTTGGCGAGGGCGGCTCGGGAGACGTCCGTCCGCCAGTCCTGGTGGATGACGGATGCCTCGGGCGTACCACCGAGCGCGCGGATCACCGACACGATTCGCTGCGCCCACGGTTGGACGGTCCCCACAAAGCCGGCACCGATCGCGTCGAGGACGGTGATCTTGCAGTTGTCGACCAGATTGCGCGGCAAGTCGGTGAACCGCGTCAGCGCCACGAATCGGGCCAGCGTGCGCGTCTCGTTCATGACTATCCTTCTCTGGCCTCAGCCGGCTGCTGAAAAAGGCCCATCTGCTTCGTTGGCGCCCTTGGCCGCACGCTCAACGTACAGGGAGTACGCCTCGCGTGCGGCCGGCGGGCGCCGCCTCGCATCTGGACCTTTTTGAACAGCCTGCGAGTTTTCCCGCATCCTGTTAGAGCCTGCAGTCAATCGAGGACAATGAGGCCGCGGCTGGACCGGTTCAGCACTCGGGCCCCCGACGTCGTGACGAGGACGGTTTCCTTGACGTGGAGTCCCGCCCAGCCCATCTCGAAGTGCCGGAGCTCGATTCTCAGGATTTCGCCGGCCACGAGTGGCGTCTCGCTCCCGCGCTGGAGCTTCGGGCGCTCGTAGGGCTCGAGCCCGATCGCGTGGCCGATGTGGCTCGCGGGGAAGGTTACAAGCCCGGCTCCGTGCGTCGCGTCCACCGCCGCCGCGTGAATGTGCGAGGCGGGAACGCCGGGCCTGACGGCATCGATGGCGGCCTCGATCCCGGTCTGGACCGCGCGATAGGCGGAGTCCAGCCTCGCCTCCGGCTCGCCGGCCACCGCGGTTCGAGCGACCGTCGCGTGATAGCCGCCGAACACGCAGCCGACGTCGAAGCGAACGGCCTCGCGCGCGCGGAGCGCGCGCTCGCTCGGGAGCGGCAGGGGGATCCACGTGCGCGCGCCGGTTGCGATCATCGCGGGCACGGGATCGGCACCGCGCTTGACGACCTCCGACTGGTAGAGGCGGACGGCCTCCTGCTCCGTCATTCCGGGCTGGAGCTTCGCGATCACCTCGTTCAGCGCCTCCTCGACGATGAGGACACCACGTGCGAGCTGTTCGATCTCCCACGGGCTCTTCACCCGCCGCGCCGCGAGGAAATGGTCCGCGGCGGGAACGGCGGTCAGTCCGGCGAGACGCGCGGCGAGACGCTGCCACCCCGCCGGCGTCACGCCCCCCTCGTCGAGCCCGACGGTGCCCTGACGCACGCCGAGCGCGTCGAGCACGCTCGCGAGCGCGTCGCCCGCGCTCCGCGCGCGTCCGTCCATGAGATCGCGGATGCGCTTCACGTCGCCGTCGGGGTGCTCGTCGTACGCCGACAGGAAGCCGCCGAAGCACGCGACGTGATCGG
>JBGPYK010000019.1:0-15576 GCA_041493245.1 Methylomirabilia bacterium
CCGGGCAGCACGAGATCGGCTTTTTCCAGGACGAAGAGCCCGGTGGCGAGGTCGACCGGCTCGCCGCCGCGGACGCCGTCCCGCGTGAGGCTCTGGGCCGTCGTGGAACCGCTGACGACGCTGGCAAAGCAGAACGCGCCACAGCAGAAGCGCGGGAGCCCGACGCCGGGATCGGTCGTGATCGTCGTGCCGTCCGCGCTCACCGTTCCCGTGCCGGCCATCAGCCATCGGTTCGCGGCGCTGCCCGGCGTCGGGCCCTCGTCGTAGTACCAGAGCTCGGTCTTCTCGCCGGGCGCCAGACCGAGATCGTTGCTCGTGGTGACGGGCACGGGGCGGCTCGGAACGCCACCACCGACCTTGTCGAAGTAAAACATGTAGACGGAGCGCGCGGCGATCGGCGGATCGGGGTGCGGCAACGGCATCCGGTCGAGCGGCACGGTCCGCACGCTGACCTTTGTGTTGGGCTGGCCATCCCAGCCGATGATCGTCACGTCGGCGGGGATGCGCATCTCGAAGCCGGGCAGCGCCGGATCGGTGACGACGGTCTCCTGCGCCGGGACGATCGGCGTGAAGCCCGAGTTCTTCTGCGCGTGCAGGAACGGCGTGAAGGGCAGGGCGTTGACCCGGCCGGCTTCGATCGTCACCAGCGCGGGGAAGCTCGGGTACTTGCGGTCGGGGACGGCGGTCGAGCCGTCGAGGAACAGGAACTGATCGGCGCCGGCCGGTACATCGAGGAGGAGGAAGTTGCCCGCGGCGTCGCTCAGGATCGACCGGCCCGCGAGCGTCAGCGTCACGCCCTGCACGGGTAATCCGTCTGTCTCGAGGACCCGGCCGCTCAGCGCCGTCACGCCGGGCGGGATGACGGCCAGCGCGAGCGTTTGCGATCGCCCGACCGCGACGCCGTCGATCGTGGCGCTGCCGCTGATCGTGAAGGACTTGGTGCCGGCGGTGCTCCCCGCGCTGCTCCGGATGGTCACGGTTCCCGTCTGTCCCGGCCCAAGGGCGGGGGATGACAGGGCGACCTCCAGATCCGCGGGGACTCCCGTGACGGAGAGCGGGACGAGACCCGTGAAGCTCGACGCGCCCTCGACCGTCACGCTGTAGCTGACCGAGCCTCCCGCGACGACCGTGGCCTGAGCGGGCACGGCGGTCAGGGTGAAGTCCGTGGTGCGCGTGACGGTGAACGGTTGGCTCGCCGTGCCCTTCACGGTGGTGATCGTGACCGGGCCCGTCGTCGCGGCCAGGGGCACCGTCGTGGTGATGGACGTCGCCGACACGGAGCGAGGTGTGGCCGGCGTGCTGTTGAACGCCACCTGGGTGGCCGACGGCTCGAAACGGGCGCCGGTGATCGTCACGAACGTGCCGACCGCGCCGCTCGCGGGTGCCAGGCTCGTGATCGACGGCCCGAGGCCGACCGTGAAGCTGCGCGCCGCCGGGGTCGGGTCCTCGTTGCCGGCGAGATCGCGGGCCTTGACCTCAAACGTGTGCGCACCCTCCGTGAGGCCGCTGAGGGAGGCGGTGGGGGTGGGAGAAAAGGGCGTGAAGGCGCCCCCGTCGAAGCGCCACGCGAAGACGAGACTCCCCGCCGACGTCAAGTTGTCGCTGCCGGTGAAGCCGAACGTCGCGGCGGTCTCTGCGATCTCGCCGCTCGGGCCGGTGGTGATCTGTGTATCGGGAGGCGTGTTGTCGACGATCACGACGCGGCTGGCGTTCGCGCGGTTGCCGGCACGGTCGACGGCGCTCGCGGTCAGGGTGTGGGTGCCGTCGGCGACCGCCGCCGTGCTCCAGCTCGCCGTGGCCGTCAGGGCGGGCGCAGGAGGCGTGGGCGCAACCGCCGACGCGAGCGTTTGAGCGTCGGCGGTCAGGACGAGGCTCGCCAGGCCGCTCCCGCCGTCGGAGCCCTGGGCTTGCACGGCAACGGCCTGGCGCACGAAGGCTCCGGCGTCCGGGGCCTGGAACGCGATTGTCGGCGCTGTCCCATCGTGGGTCGTCGCGCCCTCGACCGGCGCCGAGGTGAGGCCGTCACCGCCATGGCCGGTCGCGAACGCGTCGATGGTGTTCGGATCATTGAGGCGAAGGGGGACCGTCACAGAGAACGAGCCGGCGCTGTTCGCGGCGGCGCCCACGGGCGTGGTCGCGTCGTTGACGAAGAGGTCGATCCGCGCGCCGGGATCGGCCGTGCCGCCGACGGTCAGCGGTGACTGGTTGGTGAATGCCGGCAGCGCGGCAAAGATGGGCGCGGGAGGCGCGCGGAATCGCAGGACACGGCCGGCGTGCCCGTCGGCGACGTAGAGATTGCCGGCGCCGTCGAAGGCGAGCCCCTGCGGATCGTCGAGACGGGTCGCGAAGCCTCCCAGACCGCCATCGAGGTGGAGCTTGACGACGACGTTCTTTGACTTGTCGCCGAGGGGCAGCTCCTTCGCGGTGAGGAACAGCGCGCCGAGCCGGTCGCGCGCGATGGCGAGCGGTTGCTTGAAGGCGGCCGACGGGCCGAGCGGCGTGATGAGGCCGGCGCGGCCGTCGGGCAGGATCGGAATCTGAAGGACGACGCCGTCGACGTGGCCGGTTTCGTGGCGACCCTGCGTCGCGGCATACAGGACGCCTTCATGGAGGACGAGACCCTGCAACTGCCGGAGACGGTCGGCGAAGACGAAGAGCTGCCCGGCGGCGGTGAGGGTCAGGATGACCTCGGGCTCGGCGGACTCGTCGTCCGGCTCGGGATCGCCGTCCCGCGTGAGGCGGCGCGCCGAGACGAAGAGCGCGCCGTCGGCGCCCGTCGTGATCCAGCGAGGCTGCTTGATTTCCCTGATGACCGGCGTCCGCGTGCCATCGGCCTCGACGCGGACCACGCGGCCGGCGCGCTCCTCGGCGATCAGCAATCGCCCTGCGGCGTCGAGGGCGAGGCCGATCGGCCGCTCCAGGCCGGAGGCGACGATCGCCCTCGAGTGATCCGGAGCGATCCGCGTGACCGTCCCGGCCTTCCGGTCTGCGACGAGGACGGCGCCGCTCGCCTCGACGGCGACACCGCGCAGGTCGAAGAAGCCGTCGGCCCAGACCTCGACCGGCGCCAGAGCACTCACGGGATCGGGAGGCGCAGCGCTCGAGAAAGGCAGTAACGCCATGACCACCAGGAGCACCGCCGGCAGCAGCACCGCCGGAACCACGAGTGTTCGGGCTCGCAGCACCCGGCGCCAGTTGCGGACTCGCGACCGTGCGCCGAAGGCGAGCCCGAGCAGCGTGACCTCTCCCAGGTTCCACGAGAAGTGCACCGTCGCGCGCGACCACGTCGTCAGGCCGGGGAAGGTCCAGCCAGAGGTTGCGAGGAGACCGCGTGCTCCCAGCACGCCCGCTTGTCCTTCGAGCCCGCTCGCGAGCGCGCGGGCCAGGAGGTAGCCGTGCTCGGCGGTGTGGAGCGCAGCCCAAGACAATGTCAGGACGAGCCAGGTCGTGCGCTCGCCCTTGCGGAGGAGCCAGGCGACGGCGCCGAGGACAACGAGGTTCCATGCGAAATGAACTTTTTCGACGTCGAGCGTCGAGATGACGCCACGCGCGGAGCTCTCGGGCCAGCCGAGCAGGTGCAGTTGCGCGATCTGCGCGACGTGCTCGAGCAGGTGGAGGACCTGGACCGCGACGAGCACCGCGAACACCGTCCGGACGGGATCGTCCGGGCGCCATTTTCGGAGCAGCGCAATCATTGGCGCGGGAGCACGGGAATCGCGCGGCCGGATCTCGTGATGTACGAGACCTGGGAACCGGCGCCGTGAGAGGCGGTGACGCGGACCCGCTCCACCTCCTCGCCGTCGGCGATGACGGGGCCGAGGCCGCCGAGCGCGGCGACGGTGAAGGTGGCGGCGGCGCTGATGATGCTGGGCTCGTTCGTCGGAATCGTCACGCTGGCCGACGCCACCGAGGACGCCAGCGTGCCGCTGAGTCCGTTGCTCGCGGTCGAGCTGACGGCATCGTTCAGACCCTTGACGGTCACCGTGATCGTGGTGCCCAGCGGGATGTTGGAGGCGGCCAGCGTCACCGTGACGGGGTTGGTCGTCGAACCGGGAAGGACGACGTCTGGGCTGGCGAACGACGCTGTGGGCGCTGCCGGCGCGGCGACTCCGGCGACGGCGGTGATCCGGAGCGTCGGCGCGTTGCTGAGGGTCACGGGTGACACGGCCCCGGTGGACACCGTCGCGGGCACGGCTCCGGGGAAGCTGGTGATCGCGGTGTTCGTGAAGGCTTCGATGCGGACGCGCCCGGGACTCGCCGGCGCCGCTCCGGACACAAGCGTGCCGCCGGAGACGTCGATCGTCCCCGGGATCCCGGAAGATCCCGCCGTACCGCCGGTGACTGTGGTGGCGACGAGCCTCACGGCGCCCCCGCTTCCGGCGCCACCGCCCGGCGCGCCCAAGAACGCCTGTCCACCTGATCCCCCGCGGGCGAGGATTTTTCCGGTGAGCGTGATGGTCCCAGAGGAAGCGATGACGATCGCGCCGCCGCCACCGCCCCCGCCGCCTCCGGTGTTGCCGAACGTGGCGCCTGCGCCCGCGCCGCCGGAGCCGCCGATCAGCGGGACGAGTATTGGTGTTCCGTAGACTGCGCCCCCGCTCGCCGGCGTCGTGCCGCCGGTGCCGTTGGTGCCCGCTACGACGAAGCCCGCGCCTCCACCGCCGGCGCCGATTCCCGTGCCTCCGGCGCCGCCTCCCGGACCGAGACCGGAGCCTCCGGTCGTCGAGACGACACCGGTTCCCCCCGATCCTCCGTCGAAGGCTCCCGGCCCGCCGCCACCGCCGTTGCTAAGGACCGCGGTGCCGCCATTCAGTGAGGGGCCGCCCGAGACCCCGCTCACATCGATGGTTCCGGCAATCGTGACGTTGCCCGTTGCCAAGAGCGTCACCGGCGTGTTCGTCAGGTTGCGTGTGAACTTCACGGTGACGCCTGAGGGGATGGTGATGGTGGTGAAGTTGAAGACACCATCGGGGGGCAGCGTGAGCGTGGTGTTGGTGGTGGGGCTCAACGCTCCATCCGCGCCGGTGCTCCCACTGCTGAACGTCTGCGCCAGTGCCGGACCGTTGCCGAGCACCAGCGTCACGATGATGGCGGCGAGCGGGACGTAACGCATGGTCAGGCCCTCCCCAGGGGTTCCGTCATTGCACGGTGAAGCGATTACCGGTAGTGCCGATGGCCGTCGAGACGCTGGCCGGTGTGAGCACCTGGAGCACGCGCGCGCCCACCGGCGCGGCGGCGGCGATCGAGATCGTCGCGGTGGCGCCCTCACCGTCGGGATCGATCACGAGGCTGGTCACGGTGATGGTGTTGTCGACGACGTTGTTCAGCCGGAACGCCAGACCCGAGGCATCGGTCAGCTCGGCGCCCACGATCCGGAGCACGAGGCCCGAGGTGGCCCGTGCGCCGGTCGACGGCGATACCGACGTGACGACTGGACCCATGCTGATCGCGAGGCCGCCGCCCGCCACCGCTCCCGCCGGGGTACCGACCTGAACGCTTACCGAATCCGTGACGTTGGCGTTGGACGCGAGCGGGGGTGCGACTTGAACGCTCACCGACGCCGTGACGTTCTTGTCGGATGCGAGCAGGGGGCCGATCTGGACGCTGACCGCCGACGCGGCAAGGAGGATGTCCAGCGGCGTGACGATCGTGACCATCGCCATCGCGCTCAGCCGGGTATCTTCGCTGTTGGTCGCGGTCACGGTGACGGTGGGCGGGAGGGGGACGAGCGGTGGGGCCGTGTAGAGGCCTTCCGCCGAGACGGTGCCGACCGTCGTATTGCCGCCCGCGATCCCGTTCACGCTCCACAGCACGGACGCGGGCGAATTGCCGACTTCCGACGCCGTGAACTGCTGCGTACGGCGGGCGAAGATCGTCAACGTCGCGGGGCTCACGGCAATGGCACCTGGCACGCGGAAGGCGACCGCGGACGTTGCCGAGCCGAGTGGGCTGGTCACGGTGATCGGGCCGGTCACCGCCCCGGCGGGGACCGAGGTGACGATGCGGTTCGGGGCGGCCGCACTGACCTCCGCGCGGACGCCGTTGAAAGTGACGATGTCTTGCGTAGCAGTCGGGCTGAAGCCCTTCCCGAAAATCTGGACGGTGGTGCCGACCTTGCCCCGCGCCGGCGTCACGAGCGTGATGCCGACGGGGCCGGGAACGCCGGTCCCGTCGAATCGATCGATGCGTAAAATATTGCCGACGGCATCGTAGGTGTAGGTGGCGACGTTTCCGTCCTGATCGATGACGCCAATGAGCCGGCTGAGATCGTCGTAAACGTAGAACACGGCGGGCTGCTGCGCCGACGCTATGCGGACCCCGATCGCCATCCAGACGAGCCACGCGACGATCGCGAACGTCCCTGTCGTGCGCCTCGACGGCCCGCGCGGTTGCATGGCGACGGGCTAAGGCGAAATCGGTGCCAAGCGTGGGGCGCGCGGATCTCGCGCTGATTGCGGCTGATCGGCGTCGCGGCGAGGCTCCAGGTGCACAGCGAGGTGTGCACGCTGCCCTGCGCGCCGAATCAGCTTTCGGGGTCAGGCCCGAAGAGGGGGCGGACTCCTGAACCTACGTGCCGCGATCCACTCTCGCGCGATGCGCCAGATACGCGCTGAAGATCCTCTCGTTCATCTCCCGGCACGCAGCGCGGGCGACTTGTCGTGTCTCCGGCGTGTCCGCCAACAGCGTCAGCGCGCGGCGGCCGATGGCCGCGTGGCGATACTCGTCGGGCAGGATCGCGCCCGCGTAGACCTCGGCGGTCTCGGGGTCGACGTCGCGGGCCAGCGTGATCAGCGTCTCGAAGCCCTCGCATGACTGCGTCTCGCCGGCGAACTGGAACATGGCCAGGCGCTCGAGCGTTGGTCGAGTCCGGCAGGCGACGAGCCAGTCGAAGAGCTGCTCCCACTCGGGAAGGGGGCGGTAGGCGTCGGGGTCCTCGCCGAGTGTGATCAGGCGACGGCGCAGGAGCTGCCAGTGGCGGTGCTCGTCGTCGAGCTGGCCGGCGAGCAGCTCGCGGATCTCGCGCTCGCCGGTGTAGGGGATCCAGGCGGCCAGCAGCTCGACCGAGCGCAGCTCGTTGTACACACCCTGGCGCATGCGGTAGCGGATCTGCTCGAGCCGGACTTCGGGCGGGGCCGTGGGATCAAGACGCACGTCGCGGCCCTGCCAGAAGGCCGCGTTCTCGGCCGCGAGCTCTCGGAGATAGTCTCGCGAGCTGAACGGCGTCTCGCCGCGAGGCAAGCTATCAGTAAATCCGCGGACGTCGGTCATGGCGTGACAGTCATGGCTTGCGGAAGAGGATCGGCCCGACGAACGCCTCCGCGCTGGACTGGGTGTCGTCGGAGTCGATCGAGATGGACAGCGCGCCCGGGTTCGGCGGGTTCTCGCCGTAGACCTTCTTGAAGTCCTCGACGACGTTGCGGCGCTCGGTGATCCACTGGCCGAGCTTGGCGGGCCCGGACTCCACCACGATGTAGTGGACGGTCCCCGTCTTGTCACTCTTGAAGTCCGAGCCGACGGGCGCCGTCGTGTCCCAGATGTAGCCGATGATGCGCGACCGAACGGCCTCGGGGAAGCGCGGCCAGGCCACGTAGACCTGGCCGGCCTCGTCGTCGGTCGCGCTCTTGCGCGCGTCCGCGCCCTTGGGCAGCTTCGTGACCCGCCAGCGCCACTCGAGGATGGGCGTCTCCTTGAGGTTGACCTTGCCCTTGATCTCCGTGCTGATCGTCGAGCTGTCGCCGTCGCTCTTGAGGTGCAGCACCCGGTGGCCGTCGTTGTCGATGATGGCGAAGTCGTACTTCGGGCTGCCCCAGCTCCCGCCCTTCCAGCCTTCGGGGATGCCCTTCGTTCCGACGGGGTACGTGCTCCAGTCCGCGACGACGGCGGTGTCCGCCGCCCACGCGGCGACAGCGATCAGCAGAGCGGCGAGCAGAAGGAGAGCGGCCCGGGGCGTCCGTCGTTTTGCGGTCACGGCCTCATCCTACGACAGGGGAAGCGTGAACGCGAAAGTCGAGCCCGTGCCTCTGTTACAGATCGATCAGCCCTTGACGGCGCCCGCGGTGAGGCCGGAGACGTAGTAATCGAGGAAGAAGACGTAGATGATGGCGATGGGGGGGCTTGCCAGTATCGCCCCCGCCATCAGCGAGCCCCAGCAGTAGATGTCACCCCGGATGAGGTCGGCGGTCACGCGCACCACGGCGGTCTTGTTCGCGGTTTGGGACACGAAGGTCAGTGCGTACGTGAACTCGTTCCAGGTCAGGGTGAAGCCGAAGAGCGTCACGCAGACGAGCCCGGGAATGGCCATCGGCAGCACGATGCGGAGGAGGGTCTGCATGCGGCTCGCCCCGTCGACGGGGCAGGAAGAGGAGCGTGGGCGGTACGAGGTGGGTGATGAAGACGGCGGTCCCGAACGCGCTCACGCCCCGGAACCGCAGCCGCGCGAGGCTATAGCCGGCGAAGACCGCGATGATCAGGGAGACCGAGGTCGCGACGACGCTGATAATGAGGCTGTTCTTCATCCACGTCAGGAACTCCGTCTTGAAGAGGAGGTACCGGTAGTGATCGGTGATCACTCCCGTCTGGATCAGGAAGGGCACGGCCTTGAGATCGTACAGCTTGGTCCAGCGGCGCGGGACCGACCAGCGCGACCAGCGTGCGCTCCTCGCGCGCGAGCCAACGTGCGATCACGTCGAAGAGCGCGGCGTAGAAGCGCCCAGCCTGGGCCCGCGCGAGCCGCTTCACGAGCTGCGGCACCCAGCGCCCCGGATGGCGCGCGACGAAGTCCCGCTGCGCGCGGCGGTAGGGGCCGGGATCGATGCCCGCGCGCAGCGCCTCGGCCTCGCGAAAGGCGAGGAAGTGCAGGAACTCGAGCTCGGTCGTCAGATGATCGGGCAGCTCGCGTGGATCCTCGGAGAGCGTGAGGCCGAAGTGGTTGTAGAAGCGGACCGCCTCCTCCATGGTCTTCATCCGCGCTCCGCCGTAGAGGCCGCCGTAGAGCGCGCACGGCGGGCCGGAGGTCCCTACCTCGAAGAGCTGCGTGTACTCCACCGCGATCGCGTCGTCGGCGGCGCCGGCGTCACCGAGCGCGTCCCAGTCCGCATCGGCCGCGACCGAGGGATCCACGGCCTCGAAGCTGGCGCGCAGCGCGCCGGCGAGCGCCCCCTCGCGGATCGCCGCGATCTGCTCGCGATCCGGAAACTTCAACATCTCACACAGGACGGCGTAGGCTCGGCTGCGTGCACCGGCGTGCAGCTCCTCCTCGCTGCCGAGCCCATCGATCACGAGCGGGTTCATGTCTGCGCCTCTTCGTGGGCGCCGCCCACGCGCTCCACCTCGACGGCTGCGCCGCGGGGCCCGTGCCCCGGCGCCCCATAATATACGCGGTAGTGGATCTGGCCGTAGCCGCCGGCCATGTGCAGCGCCTTCCACGGCGCCACCACGGGCTCCTGCTCCCCGCGCCAGCTCTTGAACTGATAGGGCTCCCAGGCGATGTACAGGATCACCTGCCCCGGCTGCACGCCCGGCGCCACCTTTGCCATCGCCTCGAAGGCGCCGGCTTCGTTGCGCACGCGCGCGATGTCGCCGTCGCGGATCCGCCGCGGATTGGCGTCCGAGGGCCCGATGAAGAGCACGGGCTGGCCGCGCTGCAGCCGCAGCATGAGATCGTGATCGCTCCACATCGCGTGGATGCTCCAGCGCGTGTGCCCTCCGGTGACGCGCAGCGGGAGCCCGCTGCGCGCGGCGGGCGGATCCTTGTGCACGGGCAGCACCTCGCCCATCTCCTCGTACCAGGGATGGTCGATGTAGAAGTGCTGGCGCCCCGACAGAGTCGGCCAGGCCACCTTGTCCTCGACGAACCAGCGATGCGGTGTGTAGGTGTCGTCCGGGCTGTAGTCGCTGCTCGTCTGGTGCAGCGGCTCGAACGGTCCGGACTTCCGGATCTTCACCGCGCCGAGCCGCACGGCCTCGTCGAAGCCGATGCCTTCCGTGATGGAGCTCATGCGCAGCATCTTGTCCATCGCGCCGCGCGAGTCCGCGGGGTCGTGCTCGCCGTCGTGGCTCCATTGGTCGTACACCTTCGAGACATCCACCGGGACGTCGTGCGGGCCCTTGACCATCGCGATGCCGCGCTGCTTCGCGCGCTCCTGCATGCGCCGCGCCAGCAGGCCGAAGATCTCCCACTCGGGCTTGGCCTCCCCGAGCGGCTTCGTCGCCTGCTCCGCCACGATCAGGTACGGGACGTAGGTCTGCGTGTACTTGATGCCGTGCTTCTCGTAGTAGGCGGCCGCCGGCAGCACGTAGTCCGCGAACATCGCGCTCGTGCTCATCCGGAAGTTCACGGCCACCACGAGGTCGAGCCGCGGCCACAAATGCTCGAGCGCGTACTGCGGCGCCGGCCAGCGGCGGAGCGGGTTCGAGCCGGTGAAGGTCAAGGCGCGGGGGCGCCGCTCCGGCGGCGGGTGGATCGGGATCCAGCCCTTGTCGAGCGACTCCTGCACGTAGTCGTCGAAGGGCCGCTTGAGCGAGGGATCCTGGTCGCCGATCGCCCGCCACGCGTCCTTGTAGCCGCCGTGCACGTAGAGGAACGGCATCAGGGGCGTGATCGTGCCGTGGCTGGTGAACTGGGTGTAGAGCCCCTCGTAGTCCCGCGGCGTGGGATCCAGCACCGTCTTTGAGAGGATGCGGAACTTGTCGGAGACCGAGATGTGCGGCTCGGCCGCCGCGATCTTGCTGAAGCCCTCGACCGGCCACCACGCCGCGACGCGGACGCCGCCGCCGTGCTTGCCCTGGTTCCCGGTCAGCGCCATCAGAAGGATCATCGCGCGCTGGAAGAGGTCGCTGTGGTAGTGCTTGCAGGAACCCCACGAGGCGAAGATCATCGTGCGCCGCTTCGAGCCGATCTCGCGAGCCACCCGCGTGATCACGGCGGTCGAGATGCCCGTCACCACCGAGGCCTTCTCGGGCGTGTAATCTTGGAGATGCTGCTTCAGCCGCTCGAAGACCGGACGCACCGTCACCGTCTTGCCGTCGGCGAGCTCGACCTCGAACCGGCCCTCGAGCGCCGGCTGCAGTGCGCCGAGCGCGAGCGAGCGCCCGCCCTCGCCCTGGCAGCCTGGCGCGACGGCGATCTTCTTGGTGCGCTCGTCCCACAGATGGAGGATGTCGTCCTTGCCGCCTTTCTGGACGTCCGAGCCGCGCAGGAAGCGGGCGTTGTCGTCGCGCACCAGCATCGGCATGTCGGTCTGCTCGCGGACGTAGGCGTCGTCGTAGAGCTTCTCGGAGACGATCACGTGGGCGAACGCGAGGCCGAGCGCCGCGTCGGTCTCGAACTTCGGATTGATCCACACGTCTGCGTGGATCGCAGAGGCGTTGTAGTCGGGCGCGATCACGAAGACGCGCGCGCCCTTGTAGCGCGCCTCGTTCAGGAAGTGCGCCTCGGGGATGCGGGTATACACCGGGTTCCCGAGCCAGATCACGATGTTGTCGGCGCGGAACCAGTCGTCCGAGGTGCCCTCGCAGTTGTACATGCCCCAGGTCTGCACCGCGCCCATGGGCATGTCGCCGACGCCGGCCCAGGAGTCGAGGACGGTGGCGCCGAGCACCGATGCGAAGCGCAACTCCGAGGCGGTGTCGGGGCCGAAGTCGACGTTCGTCGTGCCGTGGTCGTGCACGATGGACTCGGTGCCGTCCTCCACCGCGATGTCCAGCATCTTGTCCGCGATCTCGGTGAGCGCCTCGTCCCACGAGACGCGCTGCCACTTGCCCGACCCGCGCGGGCCCGCACGCCGCAGCGGATGCAGCACGCGCGAGGGCGCGACCTGAAGGTCGCTGTAGCAGGCGCCCTTCTGGCAGCCGCGCGGATTGAAGTCCGGGACGTCCGGTCGCGATGGCTCGTAGATCGCGTTCTGCTCCTCGCGCCAGACCACGCCGTCCTTCACGAAGAGGTTCCAGGAGCAGGCCGACATGCAGTTCGCGCGGTTGTGGGTGCCCTTCACGATCCGGTCCCACTGCCACTTCTCGCGCCAGACGTCGCCGACACCGCCGTACGTCAAGGAGGCCGCCGACCGCAGCGGCGCCACGGCGGCGTGCCGACCGCGCAAGCGCCAGAGGCCGAGGGCGACGCCGGCCGCGCCGAGGCCTCCGCCGATCAGGACGGCACGCCGGGTGACGCTCGGATTGAGAGGGCTCATGCTCGCTCGACCTCTACGCGGGTATCGCGATCGGTGTGGCTCGGCTGCATGCAGATGGACATCGGACGCAGATAGACGCCGACTTCGCGCTCGCGATCCGCATCGCGAGCTTGCGGATCAAGCTCGCCGGCGTGCCGCAGAGGGCCGACTGCGCCGCCCGCGATGAAGGTGCGCCGGCTGATGCCTGCCACGGCTCAGCTCTTCGTCCACTCGATGCTGGCCGGATCGCGGTCGAGGCCACCGAAGATCGTCTTCCATTCGTAGGCGATGAGGGTGTCCATCAGCTCCGATTTCTGGCCGGCACGCGTTTTCTCCATTTCCGCCTTCAGGATCTTCAGCGAGTCGAGCACCTTCGGGCCGAACAGCGAGACCAGGTACTTGTCCGGGATGCGCGGCTTCGACTCGTCCAGGTTGCCGTTCTCGTCGAAGCGCGGTGGCGCGATCGGCGGCACGTAGAAGACGTTCGGATCGGTGCCGAACTCCGGATGCAGCGGGATCGCCACCTTCCATTTCTCGACCAGCTTCCAGATCGGGCCGTTCGGGTCGTCCTTGTAGCCGACGAAGCGCATGCGCCCCGGGCACATCCGCGCGCAGGCGGGCGCCACACCCTGCTCCACGCGTGGGAAGCAGAAGATGCACTTCTGCGAGACCTTCTTGACGTGGTTGAAGTAGATCTTCTTGTAGGGGCAGGCCTCCATGCAGAAGCGGTATCCGCGGCAGCGGTCCTCGTCGATCAGGACGATTCCGTCCTCCTCACGCTTCACGATCGCCTTGCGCGGGCAGGCCTCGAGGCAGGCGGGGTGCGTGCAGTGATTGCAGATCCGCGGGAGATAGAAGTAGTAGGCGTTCGGGTATTCGCCGGCGCCCTGGTCCTCGTCCCAGTTCGGGCCCCAGTTGGGCTTGTCGCCGACGACCTTCAGATGGACGCTGTTGCCCTTGCCGCCGAAGAACACTTCCTCGTGATTGAAGTTCCAGGCGTCGCCGAAGTCCTTGCGCGTGGGAAGCTTGCCCGGCTGCGCCACACCGTCGCGAAAGCCGCCGCCCGACTGCTCCCAGTCGCGCGGCGTGCCGCGTCCGGGCATGGTGTTCACACTGGCCCACCACATGTAGTCCATGCCTTCGTCGCGGGTCCAGAGCCGCTTGCAGGCGATGGTGCAGGTCTGGCAGCCGAGGCACTTGTTCAGATCGAACACCATCGCGAGTTGTCGCTTCGACATCATCGGGGCCTGCCGCTCAGGCGACCGGCGCGAGCTCGAGCCCGCGCCAACCACCCGAGAACGACTTGATCCCGCCGCGCTCGCCGTTCGAGCCCCCCCAGACGGCGACCGCGAACTGCGTGGCTTCGCCCGGGGCGAACTGCGCGTACCTCTCCGGGCCCGCGACGCGGAGCGGCCTCGCGATCATCACGCTCCAGGTTCCGCCCTTCCACAGACCGTGTGTGCGCACCAGCGAGAGGTCGAGTGTGCGGGAGCTCCCGATCCCCTCCGCCAGCACGTGGCGCCCCTGCGTGTCGGCATCCGCGCGCCAGTACCAGGCGTTCACCGGCGCGCCGGGCGCTCCCATGGTGATGAGCGGCGCCCCCGCCGTCACCGGGAAGATCACGGCCGCGGCATCGGGAAACATGTCCGTGTCGGTGAGCTCGCGGTTCTCGGAGGGATCGCTCCACTCC
Organism: Methylomirabilia bacterium; assembly: GCA_041493245.1. Lineage (GTDB taxonomy): Bacteria > Methylomirabilota > Methylomirabilia > Rokubacteriales > CSP1-6 > DATHGT01. The sequence continues at coordinate 13,858 of JBGPYK010000019.1, forward strand.
AGCCGGAAGGCGAGCACCTCGCCGTTGTGCAGCGACGACACCTGGACCCGGTCCACCGCGCCGATCCGTCGCTTCGACCAGGCATTGCGCACGGCGGCGGTGGGCTGGAGGCCGACCGGTGTGCCGATGAGCGCGAGCTGCTCGGCCCCCGCCTTGTGCCAGGGATCGGCGCCCGGGTCGAGCAGCCGCTCGACGGGAGCGCCGCGCACGAAGGAAGCAAGCATCAAGATCCTCCCACGACGATGGGTCGAGTCGCGCCCCGCGGATGAGGCGGAGGCGCTGCATCTTGTCCCTTCCCCCGCAGCGGACCGGATGGTCGGCCGACCCCGTGTCCGCGAACAGGAAGCCATGCCGAACGCAGCTCGCCGGGCTCCTCCTCGACGACGCGCACGCCCTATGCGCGGCGCCGCACGCAGTGTAGCACGTCGCGCACGACGCGAATCACCTCGCCGCGCTGCAAGTGCTCGCTGCGTGGCGCTTCGCGGCCCTTCACCACGACGGGATCTGGCCGTGCACTCCCCGTGGCCGATGCGCCCGAATTTGTCGTAGAGCTTGATCGCCGCCGGGCCCAAGTGATGCTTGATGCGTGTGCCGTTGAAGTAGAACTGCAGCCGGAAGGGCGCCCACGTCGGGACTCGCAGGTAGCAGAGGCCCAGCTCGGTCGTGCCACGGCCGGAACGACGCGCAGGGCTCCATCGCCGAGAAGATGTGGACCAGTCCCGGCTGATGACCCCGTTGCGCGAGGATCGCTTTGACGCGTTCCTCCTTACGAAAGTCCTTGCGCTGGATGAAGTCGATCGCCAGACCGTGCTCCTTCGCCAGTCGCTCGGCGTGGGCGCGGAGCTCGTCGCGAAACGGCTCGGCCCAGCGCGGATAATCGAACTGCCGGACGCCGTGCCCCGACAGGTAGCGGGCCATGGCATCGGCGTGGCAGACGTCGGGCAACGTCCCGGTGATCACCACGCGGTCGAAGCAGGACAGGTCTCCGCGGTTCTTGGCGGTGTGTCGTTCGCCGAAGCTGGTCATGCCGGGCATTGTCGCTCAACCACGGTGGACCACGACCCGGCTCGTTAGCCATGGTCGAACACGGGGCTTGTCAAGGGCCAACATGGGCCGCACCTGGCCCTTTGTCCTGACTCTGAATCGCTCGATTACCTTGTCCGCGTCCCCCGGGCGAGCAACGTCGGGCAAGTGGCCCGAGACTATTCGGCCGTCAGTGGTGCGTCAAGGACGTCCGGGGCTGCCCTAGTTGAGCGGCTCCAGCTTGATGATGGAGGCGCCATGGTTGCTGCCCACCCAGAACGTGACCGGCGTCGTCGAGCTGTCCACGAAGACCCTGCGGATGTTCGTGAACCCGGGCAGCAGATATTCGGTGAACTGGCCGGTCTTGGGATCGAGACGCAGGATGCGATCGGTGAGCATCGAGCCGGTCCACGCCTCGCCGTTCTTGTCCACGGCGACGTCGTAGGGGGACGACCACGGCGTCGGCGCGGGCCACCCCTGGAAGCGCTCGGCCCGGGTGTCGAACATCCCGATCTTGTTCCCGCGGTACTCGCCGAACCAGAGGCGGTCCTGCGCGTCCATGATGCCGCGGCGCGGCGCCGAGCGGGGCGTCGGCACCTGGTAGAGCGTGATCTTGCCGGTCTTGGCGTCGATCCGGCCGATGTGCTCGTTGGCGAAGTCCGTGAAGAACGCGTTGTTCTGCGAGTCGGCGATGAC
>JBGPYK010000051.1:0-10375 GCA_041493245.1 Methylomirabilia bacterium
GCGAGGCCGACGGCCTTCCAGTCGACACGGTGCAGTCGCGCCAGGACGTCGTTCATCGCGTCGTAGATGGCCGCGCGCTCGTCGCGGGCGATGCCGGGCATCATGGGATCGGCGAAGATGCGGCCGGGAACGAATTCCATGACGTAGAACGGCGTGCCGACGACCGAGGCGTCCTCGCACAGCAGGTAGGTCTTCGGGACGGGGACGTCGGAGGCGCCGAGCGCCGTGATGACCCGATACTCGCGCTCGACGGCGTGAGCCGAGGGCAGGAGCGGGCCCGGCGGCTTGCGCCGGAGCACGTACTGCCGGCCGCCGGCGCTGAGGTGATACGTGGGGTTCGATTGCCCCCCGAGGAACTGACGCACCTGCACCGGCGGCGTGAGGCCCGCAATGCGCGGGGCCAGGTAGCGCTGGAGGGCGCCGACGTCGAAGCGGTGGCCTTCGCGTACGTCGACGAGAGTCTGCGTCTCGGTTGTCGTCAAGGGAGGCTTATTATCACTCGGGAGGCCGGACGGTGAAACCGTGACGGGGGCCGTGCGCCAGCTCCTCCATGAACACACGCGGGTAGAGGTGGGCGTGGACGTCGACGACCAGGGCCGTCTCGCTCAGGCGCGCTCCAGGATGTGCAGGCCGCGCTTTCTGTCGATGAGGTAGATCAGGCCGCGGTTGTCGACGAAGACGTCGTTGCTGCAGACGCGGTCCGAGCCCTCGGGCACGGGCGGCATGAACGACGCGACCTCGCGCGGCGCGTGCGGGTTCTTGATGTCGACGACGCGCAGGCCCTGGGCGAACCACGCGACGGGGATCTCGGTCCCCCGCACTTCCTCCACCGGCTGGTGGCAGCCCGTGTAGTCGGGCGCCGGCGAGCCGTCGACGCCCGCGACCTGGAAGCTCGAGAACGGCACCGGCCGCGTCTCGTCGGTGATGTCGACCAGCCATAGGAACGAAGGCGGCGCGGGCGCGAGGCGCGCGACGTCCTCGTCGGCCACGAGCAACACGCGCCGGCCCATCAGCGGAAAGGGGATGGGCAGCGTCGTGTGCGTCGGACACGGGAAGGGCGGGCTCCAGTCGAGGCCGGAGACGAAGCGCGGCTTGCCCATGTCCTCGACGTCGAGGATGACGAAGCCGCCGTGCCAGTAGCTGACGTAGAGCCGGTTGCCCGCCCGCATTGGGTGGTGGCACCGGTGGTCGCGGCCGCTCCACGTCGGCGTCTCGCCGCCGGCGATCCACTGCCCGGGCATCCACCAGCGGCCCACTTCCTCCGGGCGGCTCGGATCCTTGAGATCGAGGATCATCATGATGTTGCCGCGGTAGCCCTCGATGTCCGGCGACAGGTACGCGTAGCGGCCGTCAAACGTGAAGCGGTGGACGCCGCCGCACTCCCAGACCGTGATCTCGCGCGGCCGCGCGGGATCGCTCACGTCGTAGATGCCGAGCCCCCTGCGCACATCGGGTCCGGGTGTCTGACCCCGCAGGCCTTCGCGGTTCGTCAGCATGACGCCGTCGACCGCGCGCACCTTGTGGGAGTGGATGCCGGGCGGGATCGTCACTTCCGCGAGCTTGCGCGGTGTCTTCGGATCGCTGACGTCCACGATGGTCGTCCCGTGGGGCGGCGCCATGTGAGCGATGTAAGCGGTCGTGCCGCTCACCACGACCTGACCACCGCCCGGGCAGTCGAAGTATCCGACCGGCTTGATTCCGTTGGTCTGACTCACGTGTGATCCTCCATTTTTGGACATGGGGGGCCCCGATATGGCCCCCCATACCCCCCCACGCTCGGAGCGCCCCGGCAAAGCCGTGGCGCTCCTCGATACTTCGAGATACTCGGACAGGCTCTTCGCGCGAGCGATTCTACACGGGTTCTTGCGTTCTGCCCGGCGGCGGATTACGCTCCGTGCACTTTCGAGGATTCTCCGCCAGGAGGCGGCCATGACGGTCAGGGTGATGTCGGCGGACAGCCACATGGATCTCATCTACCTCCCGCCCGATACGTTCACCTCTCGGATGCCGGCGCTCTGGGGTGACCGCGTGCCGCACGTCGTGGAACGCGACGGGCTCAAGGTCTGGATCTCGGGTGACGACGTGCTCGGCCCCTACGGCGTGTACGGGCCCGGGGTGACGGGCGGCAAGCGCGGGCGCATTCTCGCCGAGGCGGGCTTCGCGTCGGGCAAGCAGACGCGGCCGTCGGACCCGACGCAGCGCCGCGAGGACCAGGAGCGGGACGGCGTCGAGGCCGAGATCATCTACGGGATCATCGGCATCTCGCGCGGGATCATGGGCAACAAGGGGCTCGGCGACCCCGCGCTCCTCGCCGGCGTCTATCACGCGTACAACCAGTACATCGCCGAGTTCAACCGCTCGATGCCCGGGCGTTACTTCGGCCTCGGCTGCCTGCCGAACCACGACGGCCTGGCCGCCGCCGACGAGGTCCGCCACTGCGCGGCTCTCGGGCTGAAGGGCCTACTCTTCGTGCCGTGGGGTTCGGCGATGCCCGCGTGGCACGAGATGTGGGAGCCGATGTGGTCCGCCGCCGAGGCCGCGAACCTCGTGCTGTCGTTCCACGTCTTCGAGGGCGGCGGCGCGACGGTCGGCTACGAGGTGAAGGGCGTCCGCCATCCCGCGGTGATCGGCTCGTGGACCGTGGTGGCGCCGATGCAGATGGACGAGATCCTGGTCTCGGTGATCCTTGCCGGCGTGTGCGAGCGCCACCCCCGGCTCAAGCTCGTGCTCGGGGAGAGCGGGATCGGTTACCTGCCGTACATCCTCGAGCGCCTCGACGACACCTACGAGGAGCGCCTGGCCGACGACCTCCGGCTTCCGCTGCCGCCCAGCGCGTACTTCAAGCGCCAGATCTACGCCACGTTCCAGAAAGACTTTCACGGCGTGCGCGCGATGGCCGAGATCGCGCCCGACAACGTGATGTGGGGCTCGGACTACCCGCACCGGGACGGCACCTGGCCCTTCTCGCGCAAGGCCATCGAGGAGCAGTTCCGCGGCATCGACGAGGCGATCCAAAAGAAGATGCTGTGGGAGAACGTCCGCCGCCTCTACGAGCTCGATCGGTAGCCGGTCGGGATGCCCTGGCGGCCCGAACACCAAACCGCATAACCCGCACCCAAGGAGGCACCATGCCAGCCTACGCAGTCTTCGACGTTCTCCAGGTGACCGATGCCGCGAAGATGAGCGAGTACCGCCAGGGGGTCCTCGCGACGATCCAGAAGTACGGCGGTCGCGTCCTCGTCGCCGGAGGCACGTTCGACGTCGTCGAGGGCACGGCCAAGCCGACGTTCCCCGTCATCCTCGAGTTCCCGAGCGTGGAGGCCGCGAAGGGCTGGTACGACTCCGAGGAGTACAAACCGCTGAAGGCGCTACGCCTGTCCGCGGCGCGAGCCAACGGGTTCCTGGTGCAGGGCGTGTAGGGACGTGGAGGGTCGGTCACGGCTCCACGACGATCACTGCGTGCCCGAGCGCGCTGAGACGTCGTGCGCGCTCCTCGGCCTCCGCGCGGCTGGTGAAGCGCCCGACGCGGACGCGATAGATCGTGCGCCCTCCGAGTTCCGCCGCCTGGACGCTGCTCACGTCGGCGTCGCTGCTAGGGAGCTCTCGCTGAAGCGTCGCCGCGCGCTCCTGCGTGCTGAACGCTCCCACCTGGATGGTGAAGACGCGCTCCGGCGAGGCCGGCGCCGAGGCGGGCCCTGCGATCACGTGCAGGCGAACCGTGATCACGCCCGGCCCGGTCGAGCCGAGCACGCGCGCGGCGGCGGAGGAGAGGTCGAGGATGCGCTCGCCGACGAAGGGGCCACGGTCATTGATCCGGACCTCGGCGGTGCGGCCATTGGTGAGGTTCTCAACGACCAGCCAGGTGCCAAAGGGTAGCGTGCGGTGCGCGGCGCTCATCTGGTTCATGTCGTAGACTTCGCCGCTGGCCGCGCGCCGGCCGTGATAGGGGTTGCCGTACCAGGAGGCCTGGCCGGTTTCCTCGTAGCCGATCGGGGCGCGCGCCGCCGAGGGGAAGGGGGCGGGTCGAGGGCGGGCGCATCCCGCGGACACGACGACGAGGACCGTCGCGGCGCACACGAGCCCGCGACCGCTCAGGGCGCGGACAGCTCCTCTTTGAGCGTCATGGCTCGTCGAGCTGCGCGATTCTGGCGCGGCCTTTCAACTCTGCGGTCGCCGCGGAACGGAATTGTATGGTCGATTTCTCGACGACGACGCCCGCCTTGTCCCGGATCACCCAGATCCACCACGTCGCGTACCCTTGGACCGCCACGATGTCGAGTGTCATGATCAGGCTCCCTCGCATGACATGATAGGCCATTTCGCCTTTCCTGCATGGGCTCGCCCGTACCCTCCGGCTTTTCTGACGATCCCGGCCCCCCCGCCGGCCGACGTTGTAGAATCCTCGCATGGCGGGAACGATGCGGGCAGCGTTCTACGAGGGCGCGCGGCGATTCACGACAGGCACCGTGCCGGTGCCGTCGCCCGGGCCCGGCGAGGCGCTGCTGCGCGTGCGGCGCGTGGGGATCTGCGGGACTGATCTGCACATCTTCCAGGGGCACCTCGATCACCGAGTGCCCAAGCGCGGGATCATCGGCCACGAGACATTCGCCGAGGTGGCGGAGGCGCCGGCGGGCAGCGGCTTCGGCGCGGGCGATCGCGTGGTCGTGGAACCGGTCTGGTTCTGTGGCGCCTGCCGCGCGTGCCGCATGGGCGCGACATTTCTCTGCTACCAGCTCAAGGTCCGCGGTGTCGATCTCCCCGGGGGGATGCAGGAATACTGGGCGGTGCCGACGGCGCGCTTGCTCCGCGTGCCTCCAACGCTCGCGGACGACCCGGCCGCCGTCATCGAGCCGCTCGCCGTCGCCACCCACGACGTCCGCCGCGCGCAGGTCCGGGCGGGTGACCGGGTGCTCGTCCTCGGCGGCGGGCCGATCGGCGCGCTCATTGCGATGGTCGCGCGCCAGCGCGACGCCCGCGTCGTCGTGGCCGAGCTGAACCCGTTCCGCCTCGAGATCCTGAAAGGTTTCGGCCTCGAGACGGTCGGTCCCGGCGTTGACGTCGTGAAGTTCGTCGACGATTGGACGGAAGGCACCGGGGTCGACGTCGCCTTCGAGGTGACGGGCAACCCCACCGCCGTCCGTCTCGTCACCGACGTGGTCCGCGTCTGGGGCACCGTCAGCATCGTCGCCATCCACGCCGAGCCGATGGCCGTGAACCTCTACCGGATGTTCGAGCGCGAGTTGGTCATGCACGGCAGCCGGCTCTACGCGCGCGAGGACTGGGAGGAGGCGATCCGCCTCGCCGCGAGCGGGGCGGTGCCGGTGGGGCCGCTGGTCAGCCGCCGCATCCCGCTCGAGGCGCTCCAGCAGGGGATGGAAGAGGCGCTGGGCGGCGGTCCCGTCATGAAGGTGCTGATCGAGCTGTAGCAGACTCACGGCGACGCCACGCGCGCGAGCGCGTTCTTCTTCCTGAACCCGATCTGCGGTCTCTTCCTGGGGGCCCTCTTGCTCGGCGAGCCGCTGACGGCGGTCGACTTCGCCGGTTCGGCGGCGGTCGCGGTCGGGATCTACCTCGTGCAGCGGGGGTAAGCCGCCCTGCGCGCAACCGGGCTATACTTCACCCTCGCGGAACGCAGGGGTAACCGTCCGGGAGGACCAGCGATGGTGACCGTATACGACGATGTCTACACGCGCTCGATCAACGCCCCCGAAGACTTCTGGGCCGCGGCGGCCGAGGACATCCACTGGGAGCGCCGCTGGGACCGGGTGTTCGACGATGCGCGCCAACCGTTCTACCGCTGGTTCGTGGGCGGCATGCTCAACACCTGCTACAACGCGCTCGATCTGCACGTCGACCGCGGGCGGGGCAAGCAGGCCGCGCTCATCTACGACAGCCCGGTCACCGGCACCGTGCGAAGCTTCACGTACCGCGAGCTGCGCGACGAGGTCGCGCGCTGCGCCGGCGCGCTGCGCGGCCAGGGGATCGGCAAGGGCGACCGCGTCATCATCTACATGCCGATGGTGCCGGAGGCCGTGATCGCCATGCTGGCGTGCGCGCGGATCGGCGCCGTCCACTCGGTGGTCTTCGGCGGATTCGCGCCCAAAGAGCTGGCCACGCGGATCGACGACGCGCAGCCCAAGCTGATCGTCTCGGCGTCGTGCGGCATCGAGGTGAATCGCGTCATCCCCTACAAGCCGCTGCTCGACCAGGCCATCGAGCTGGCACGCCACAAGGTCGAGCGCTGCATCATCCTGCAACGGCCTCAGGAAAAGGCGACGCTGGCGCGTGGCCGCGACCGCGATTGGGGCGAGGTGATGGCGGCGGCGACGCCGGCCGACTGCGTGCCCGTGGCCGCCACCGACCCGCTCTACATCCTCTACACCTCGGGCACGACGGGGATCCCCAAGGGCGTCGTGCGCGACAACGGAGGCCACGCGGTCGCGCTCAAGTGGAGCATGGCCGGCGTGTATGGGATCGGGGCGGGGGAGGTCTACTGGGCGGCCTCCGACATCGGCTGGGTCGTCGGTCACTCGTACATCGTCTACGCGCCGCTGCTCAAGGGCTGCACCTCGATCCTCTACGAGGGCAAGCCCGTGGGCACGCCCGATCCCGGCGCGTTTTGGCGCGTCTGCGCGGAGCACGGTGTCAATGCTCTGTTCACCGCCCCCACCGCCTTCCGCGCGATCAAGAAGGAGGACCCGCAGGGGACGCACATCGGACGCTACGACCTCCGGCGCTTTCGCACGCTCTTCCTCGCCGGCGAGCGCTGCGATCCCGACACGCTGCACTGGGCGGAGGCGCGCCTGGCCGTCCCGGTGATCGACCACTGGTGGCAGACGGAGACGGGCTGGCCCATCGCGGCGAACTGCGTGGGGCTCGGCACACTGCCCGTGAAGGCGGGCTCACCGACGAAGCCTGTGCCCGGCTACGACGTGCGCGTGCTTGCGGAGGACGGGCGCGAGATGAAGGCCGGCGACATTGGCGCGATCGTGATCCGGCTGCCCCTGCCGCCCGGCTGCCTGCCCACGCTCTGGAACAACGACGCGGGCTACGAGAAATCCTACCTCTCGCGTTACCCCGGCTACTATCTCACCGCCGACGCCGGCTACAAGGACGAGGACGGCTACATCTACGTCATGAGTCGCATCGACGACATCATCAACGTCGCCGGGCACCGGCTCTCCACGGGCGGCATGGAGGAGGTGCTGGCCGCGCACCCCGACGTCGCCGAGTGCGCGGTGGTCGGCGTGGCCGACGAGATCAAGGGCGAGGTCCCCGTTGGCTTCGTCGTGACCAAGGCCGGCGTGCAGCGCGCCGACGCCGACATTGCGCGCGAGCTGGTCGAGCGCGTGCGCGAGGCCATCGGCCCCGTGGCGGCCTTCAAGACGGCCGTCGTGGTCAAGCGCCTGCCCAAGACCCGCTCCGGCAAGATTCTGCGCGGGACGATGAAGAAGATCGCGGACGGCGCGGAGTACGGCGTGCCGGCGACGATCGAGGACCCCGCCATCCTCGACGAGATCACCGAAGCGCTGCAGACGATCGGGTACCCGAAACGCGGCTGAGCGGTCGGGGCGCTCACCGACAGCCGGGTACGGCGAAGAGCACGGACGTCCTTTCCCGTCGTACGGACGAGCTGTTGCCGCGGCTCACGACAACAGGCGCTCGAGGTCCTCGCGGTTCAGGGTGCCGATCAGGCTGTTGTCGGCGGTGATGATGGCGTCGGCGAGTTCGCGCTTCGTCTTCTGCAGCTCCAGCACCTTTTCCTCCACGGTGTCCCGCGCGATCAGCCGGTAGGCAAAGACGGGACGCGTCTGACCGATGCGGTGGGTGCGGTCGATGGCCTGCGCCTCCACCGCCGGGTTCCACCACGGGTCGAGCAGGAACACGTACTCGGCCGCGGTCAGGTTCAGTCCGAGCCCGCCCGCCTTGAGGCTCACGAGGAACAGGCGGCAGTCGGGGTCGCTCTGAAAGTGGGCGACGGGGGCGGCACGGTCCCGCGTGCGGCCGTCGAGGTATTCGTAGCGCACGCGGGCGCGATCGAGCCGGTCACGCACGATGGCGAGGAAGCTCGTGAACTGCGAGAAGACGAGGGCCTTGTGCCCCTCGTCGGCGACTTCGGCGAGCCGCGACAACAACACCTCGAGCTTGGCGCTCGGCTCCGGCACGCGGGCGCGGTCGAGCAATCCCGGATGGCAGGCCGCCTGGCGCAGGCGGAGGAGCGCCTCGAGGATCTGGATCGCCGACCGCCGGACGCCGTCGCGCGCCACCCGGGCCAGCAGCGCCTGCCGGTAGTGTTCGCGCAGGGCGTCGTACTCGACCCGGTGGTCCGGCTCGAGCTCGCAGTAGAGCGTCTGCTCGAGGCGCGCCGGCAAGTCACGCGCGACCTGGTCCTTGGTGCGGCGGAGCACGAACGGCTTGAGCGCACGCGCGAGCATCTGGCGGGTGTCGGGATCGGGGTTGCGCAGGCCGGCGCCGTCGAGGCCGAAGGCCGAGGCCGCGCCGAGCATTCCGGGGTTGAGGAACTCGAAGAGGCTCCACAGCTCGCCGAGATGGTTCTGGACAGGCGTGCCGCTGAGCGCCAGCCGGTGATCGGCGCGCAGGAGGCGCGCGGCCTTCGCCGTCTCCGTGTCCGCGTTTTTGATCGCCTGCGCCTCGTCGAGGATGACGCAGTCGAAGGGCGCGTCCCTGAGGTGGACGGCGTCGCGCCGGAGCGTGCCGTAGGTGGTGACGACGAGATCGTAGGCGTCGAAGTGATCGGTGGCCCGGGCCCGGCCGGCCCCCGTGTGATCCAGCACGCGGAGGTCCGGTGTGAACCGGGCGGCCTCCTGTTTCCAGTTGAAGACCAGTGAGCGCGGTACCACGACCAGCGAGGGGTGCTTGCGCTCGGCGCCGGTGGCGCCCGACACGGAATCGTCTCGCTTGCGCTCGGCGCGCCGCGCTTCGAGCAGCGCCAGCACCTGGATGGTCTTGCCGAGCCCCATGTCGTCGGCGAGACAGCCGCCGAACCCGAAGCGGCGGAGGAAGTGGAGCCAGCCGAGTCCGTCGCGCTGGTAGGCGCGGAGCGTCCCGCCGAACGAGGAGGGCGGGTCACTTGGTTGGATGCGATCGAACGTCCGTAATTCGTCGCGCGCCCGCGCGAAGACCTCGTCGCACGCGACGTCGGGCAGCGCGGCCAGCAGCGCGTCCAGCACGCCGACCTGCGTCCGGCCAAAGCGGAGATGGCCGTCTTCGGGCGTGCCGAGCCCGGCGAGAGCGCCGTACTTCGCGAGCCAGTCCTCCGGCAGCACGCCGAACGTGCCGTCCCCGAGCAGGACGGTACGCTCTCCGCGCTTCACCGCCGCCAGCAGTGCCGGCAGCGTCGCGACCGTGTCGCCGAACTCGACCGTCCCGTGCAGCTCGAACCAGTCGACGCCCGAGCTGACCTCGATGCGGATCGGACCGGCGTGGCGATACAGCTTGCCGTCGGCTTCCACGTGCCACCCGTTCGCGAGCAGGGCGGCGACGACGCGCGGCAGCTTTCGCGGGTTCAGGGCGAGACCAGTTGTCTTGCCCGCGCTGACGGCGTAGGAAGGCCGCCTGAAGCCGAGCTGAGCCAGCCTGTCGGCGGCGCCGCGCTCGGCGTCGCGATCCCGCTTGACGAGGCGCCGGCGCTCGGCCTGGAAGATGCCGGCTCGCGGATCTTCCGCGTCGGTCACGACGCCGTCGTAGTCGAAGGACAGGACTCCACAGAGGTAGTTCGACGCCCACTCACGCGGCGCCTGACGGACGCAAAGCCGCGGGCGCGGGGGCGCCTGTACTTCCTCGAAGCGCAGCTCGGCGGGAAGGTCGAGCGGCGGTACGCGCGGCAGGCGCAGCACCGCCTCGACGAGCGCGGGGCCCTGCGCCGTGGAGACCCGGACCATTCCCTGCTGTCGCAGATGCGAGATCCACGCGAAGGCCCCGCCGTCGTCGAGGCGAGCCAGGCGCTCGCGCGTCATGACGAAACCCCCCGCGAGCAGGAGGAGCGGCGCGTCGAGCGCCATCTGGTCTTTGCCGCGACGCAGAGACCCGCGCACGACGTAGTCGCGTCTGGTGGGGTCCGGCGTGACTTCCAGCCAGAACGCCCACGGCTCCCCGTCGTCCCAAGCGAGCCGCGGGAGCTCGTCCGTCGCCGTCTCAGTTTCCGTCTCGGGCAGGACCAGACACCTCCCGGTGCGGCAGATCTGCGCGAGGAGCACGTCCTGGATCGCGAACGGGATTCGATGGCTGGTGGGCATGAAATCCCACGTGCTGCGATAGGCCGGCCACGAGCCATAGGGGTCGGACGCGGCGGCGAGGAGGCTCAAGATCTTCTGGTCCGCCGGGTCCAGCAGCGCCGCAATCTCATGCCACCGGA
>JBGPYK010000434.1:0-3203 GCA_041493245.1 Methylomirabilia bacterium
GTCCACGCAGGTCGCCCAGTCGATGGCCAGCTCGCTCGAGCACCTCGGGACCGACCACGTCGACAGCTACGTGCTGCACGGGCCCGCCTCCGGCCACGGCTGGACCGAGGAGGACGCCGAGGTCTGGACCGCGATGGTGAAGGAGCGCGACGCCGGCCGCACGCGACTGCTCGGCGTGAGCAACGTCTCCCTCCGGCACCTCGAGCAGATGGCGGCCGCCGGCGCCGAGGCCCCGGCGTTCGTCCAGAACCGCTGCTTCGCCCGCCTCGGCTGGGACCGCGAGGTGCGAGCGTTCTGCAGGGATCGAACGATCGTCTACCAGGGCTTCTCGCTGCTCACCGCGAACCCGGAGGTGCTGCGTCACCGGTTGGTCGCCGGCCTGGCTGCGCGCGGCCAGGTCACGCCGGCCCAGGTCGTGTTCCGCTTCGCGCAGGCGGTCGGGATGCTGCCGCTGACCGGCACCTCCGACGCCGAGCACATGAAGCAAGATCTGGCCAGCCACGACCTGGCGCTCTCCGCGGACGAGGTGCGGGCGATCGAGTCGCTGGCCGGCTGACGGAGGCGATGTTGGACGTGATGCGTGGGCGGCGGACGGAGATCGACGATCTGAATGGTGACGTGATCGAACAGGGGAGGCGAGCGGGCGTGAAGACACCAATCGACGCGAAGATCGTAGAGCTGTTCCACCAGCACGGCGTGGGCACCCTGAAGCCCGACATCCAAAACCGCGGGCCGTTGACGGCGCGGCGGCCATGAAAGTCGGGATCTCGCTCACCAGCGTGCACGACGTGAAGGATCCGCGCGAAGCCGCGCGGTGGATGATCGAGCGCACGGCGGCGGCGCGGCGGGCGGGGCTCGACTCGCTCTTCATCGGTGACCACCACGCCTCGCCTACGCCCTACTACCAGAACACGCCGATGCTGGGGCGTCTGCTCGCGGAGTGGGGCGACGCGCCCGCCGGCTGCCTCTTCCTGCTGCCGCTGTGGAACCCGGTGCTCGTGGCCGAGCACATCGGGACGCTCGCGTCGATCGCCACCGGCCGTTTCATCATGCAGTGCGGGCTGGGGTACGGCGAGCCGCAGTTCGTGGCGATGGGCGCCAACGTCAAGACCCGCCCCTCCGCGTTCGAGGAGTCCCTCGACGTCGTACGGCGCCTGCTCGCGGGGGAGACTGTCAGCTCCGCGGGCCGTTTCACGTTCACCAACGCGAGCATCTCGCCGCGGGCGCCCGAACCCGTCGAGGTCTGGATCGGCGCCAGCGCGCCGCCGGCCATCGACCGCGCGGCGCGGATGGCCGACGGCTGGATCGCCGTACCGGGCCTCAGCCTCGCGCAGGCGCGCGCCCAGGCCGATCTGTACCGGGAACGCTGCGCGGCTTACGGCACGCGTCCCACCGCGATCGCCCTGCGCCGGGACATCTACGTCGGTGAATCGTCGGCCGAGGCCAAGGCGGTGCTCGAGCATGCGATGGCCAAGGGCTATCGCGGCATCGCGCCCGAGGCGCTCATCGCGGGGTCGATCGACGAGGTGACCGAGCGCTTCCGCGCGCTCGGCGCGCTCGGCTACACGGACATCATCGTCCGCCACCTGACGAACGATCAGCCGAAGGTCCTGGGCTCGCTCGCACGTCTCGCGAAGGTGCGCGCCGCGCTCGCGTAAGGCGCCGACCTCCAGGACGTCCGGTGGTATGGTGCCGGGCGGGTCTATTCCAGTAAGGAGCTCGCGATGCAACACGTCCGTCTCGGCCGCACGGGCCTTCCCGTCTCGCGGCTCTGTCTCGGCACTATGACGTTCGGCTTACAGTGCGACGAGGCGACCTCGGTGGCCATCCTCGATCGTGCTGCCGCCGGCGGCATCACCTTCCTCGACACCTCGGACGTGTACCCTCTGGGCGGCGGGCTCGACACGGTGGGACGCACGGAGGAGATCCTCGGGCGCTGGCTGGTAGGACGCCGTCAGGACTTCGTGATCGCCACCAAGTGCTTCGGCGCCATGAGCGCCCGTCCCTGGGACCGTGGCCACTCGCGCAAGCACATCCTCGACGCGATCGAGGGCTCGCTGCGCCGGCTCCGCACCGACTACGTGGATCTCTATCAACTCCACCATCCTGATGGCGCGACGCCCATCGACGAAACGCTGCGGGCGCTCGACGATGTGGTCCGCGCGGGCAAGGCGCGCTACGTGGGCTGCTCGAACTTCTTCGCGTATCAGGTGGCGCGCGGGCTCGGGCGAAGCGAGCTCCTCGGCCTGGCGCGTTTCGATTGCGTGCAGCCCCGCTACAACCTCCTCTTCCGCCAGGTCGAGCGCGAGCTGTTTCCGCTCTGCGCGGAGGAGGGACTGGGGGTGATCCCCTACAACCCGATCGCCGGCGGCCTCCTCTCCGGCAAGCACCGCCGGGAGGCCGGCCCGACGGCGGGCACGCGCTTCAGTTTCGGGACCGCCGGCACAAATTACCGCGAGCGTTACTGGCACGAGCGCGAATTGGCGACTGTGGAGGCGCTCCGCCCGCTCGCCGCTGAGGCCGGTATGTCGATGGTCCAGATGGCCGTCGCCTGGGTGCTGGCCAATCCGGTCATCACGGCGCCGATCGTCGGCGCCAGCCGTCCGGAGCAGCTCGACGACGTCCTCCCCGCCGTCGACAAGGGCCTCGACGCCGGGCTCAAGGCCCGGCTCGATGAGCTGACCCTCGAGTACCGCTGGGGCGACGACATCCGCTAATCTCACCGAGAGAAGGCCGGCGGAGTTTGAGGGGGTCACCCTACTCAACCACAGAGACTGCCGGCGGAGTTTGAGGGGGGGCGCCCCACTCAACAGTAGAGACTGCCGGGGGAGTTTGAGGGAGGGCGCCCCACTCAATCACAAAGGAGCCGAGCATGACCCGTGTCGCGATCCTGGACGATTATCAGAGCGTCGCCCGCCGCATGGCCGACTGGGCCAGTCTCCCCGCGGGGACCGACGTGGTGGTGTTCGCTGATCACTTGAACGACGCCGGCGCGGTGGTCGCCCGACTCGCCGACTTCGACGCCGCGGTGGCCATGCGTGAGCGGACACCGTTTTCGCGGACGCTCCTCGAGCGGTTGCCGCGGCTCAAGCTCCTGGTGACCACCGGAATGCGCAACGCCTCCATCGACGTGGGCGCGGCCGTGGAGCGCGGGGTCGTGGTGTGCGGCACCGCCGGGCTGCCGTATCCGACGGCCGAGCTGA
>JBGPYK010000563.1:0-2387 GCA_041493245.1 Methylomirabilia bacterium
CCCAGAGATAGTCGCGCACGTCGCGCTTCGTCCAGCCGTGCTCGACGAAGACGGCCACGTGCTGGGGCGAGACGAACAGCGTGTAGGTCCCGCGGAAGAACTCGCCCGTCGAGATGTCGTCCACGACGGTGTCCAGAAGCCCCTCCGGCGTCGAGCGAGGGCAGTGGAGCTGATGGAGCCCGGGGTAGAGCGAGATGGCCGTCACCGTCGTCGTCTCGCGCGGGTGGCCGAGCACGACGTGCAGCGGGTCCCACGCGGTCGACTCGTCTTCGGCGATGAAGCCCACGGCGCGGAACGGGTTCCCCCACTGGCCGCGCTGGATGCCGTCGGGTCGCGCCTCCGCGCAGTTCCAGAGGAGAAGGCTCATCGCGCGCGCGCACGTGGCGTTGGCGCGCGTCGTCGGTCCGAAGAGGTAGAGGCCGCTCGCGAAGCCGAGCGCTCGCGCGAGCGGGCCGTTGACGACGAACATCGGCCACGGGCTCCCAAGGCTCGCCATGTGGTTGAACTTGTAGGCGGAGTCGGTGACGGCCTCGACGGCCGCCACCAGCACCGGCATGTACTCGGGGCGGCAGCCGGCCATCGCGGCGTTGATGGCGAGGTGCTCCGCCGTGATCACGCGGTCCCGCTCGGGGATCTCGCCGAGCACGCGGTCGGGCTCAAGGCCGGCCGCGTCGAGCAGCGCGCGCACGCGCTTCTCGGTCGGCGGAAGCACGGGCAGCCCGTCGGTCCACCCGCGCTCGTAGTAGAGCTCGACCGCCTCGAAGAAGCCTTCGACGTCGATCTGCTCCGCGGTCAGTGGCGTCTCGCTCATCCTTCGTCGCCTCCGCTTCTTTAGGACCCGCTGGACGGAACCGCCGGCACTCCTGCGCCGATGCTAGCGCGAAACCCTGACGCACTCCAGCGCACCGGTGGCGATTGTGACGATTCCGGCCGGCGGGCGAACGCCGAGTTGATTCCGGAAAGATTCCAGGTCATATGCGGCGTGGAGGGCCCGCCCACGCTGGCGATCGAAATTTTCTCGCCCAGCACGGCGCTCGCCGACCGTACGCGGAAGCGTGCGCTCTACGCTCGCCACGGTGTGCCGTACCTCTGGCTCGTCGATCCGGACGCGCGCGACGTCGAAGCCCACGTGCTTCGCGCCGGGGCGCACGTCGTGGAGGCACGCGTCTCCGGACCGCAGCCGGTCGATCTGCCACCGTTCACCGGCCTCGGTCTCGTGCCGTCCTCGCTGTGGCCGGAGCCGCTGCCACTCCGCTCGGGCGGCCGGTCCCCGCTCGCGCCGTAGGCAACGCCACTCGGCTCGCCTCGCTCGCACCCATCACCGCGCTCGTCCCGCGCGCGCCGCGCGTCACAGGGACCACCAGCGCTCGACCGCGAGATCGACCATTCCCTTCATCTGCTCGAAGCCGTCATCGGCGGACACGAGCGTGAAGCCCTGGCGCTTCGTGCCGGTGTCAAAAGGCGCGCGGGGCCAGCAGAGTATCATCGGAGCATGCGCGCCGCGCCCCTCGCCACCCACCTCGCCGAGCTGGACTGGACGGCTCTCGAGCGCTCGCTATGGGATTGGGGGTACGCGAAGACGCCGCCCGTGCTAACGCCGTCGGAGTGCGAGGCGCTGATCACGCTCTACGCCGACGACTCCCGCTTCCGCAGCCGGGTCGACATGGCGCGCTACCGCTTCGGCGAGGGCGACTACAAGTACCTGGCCCATCCGCTGCCGCCACTGGTCGAGGCGCTGCGGGCACACGCCTACCCGCGCCTGGCGACGCTCGCCAACGCGTGGGAGGAGGCGCTCGGCAGCCGCGTGCGTTACCCGCCCGACCTCGACGGCCTCCTCGCCCTCTGCCGCCGCCACGGGCAGACTAAGCCCACGCCGCTCCTCCTCCACTACGAGGCCGGCGGCTACAACTGCCTGCACCAGGACCTCTACGGCGACGTCGCGTTCCCACTGCAGATCACCGCGTTCCTCAGCCGCCGCGGCGTGGACTACGACGGGGGCGACTTCCTCCTCGTCGAGCAGCGCCCGCGCGCTCAGTCACGCGGCGAGGCGATCCACACCGAGCAGGGCGAGTTGGTGATCTTCGCGACGCGCCACCGGCCGGTCGCCGGCGCGCGCGGCTGGTTCCGCACCACGATGCGCCACGGCGTGAGCCGCATCACGCGCGGCTCCCGCTACACGCTCGGCATTATCTTCCACGACGCGCAGTAGGCCGAGGGCCTGGCGCCGGCGGTCGGCGTGCGACGGCGCCGCTACTTCTCGGCCAGGAGCTGATCGATCAGCCGGCGGAACACGTCTATCGGCTGAGCGCCGACGACCAGCGCGCCCTCGACGCTGTCGCCGGGCGTCGTCTTCGCCACCACGAAGCCCGGGGTGCCCTGCACACCGG
>JBGPYK010000247.1:0-4751 GCA_041493245.1 Methylomirabilia bacterium
AAAGGCCCATCTGCTTCGTTGGCGCCCTTGGCCGCACGCTCAACGTACAGGGAGTACGCCTCGCGTGCGGCCGGCGGGCGCCGCCTCGCATCTGGACCTTTTTGAGCAGCCTGCGGGTTTATTCGCATCCTGCAGGAGACTCTCGGAGTATCGAGGAGTGCCACGGCTTCGCCGGGGCGCGCCGAGCGTTGGGGGGTATGGGGGGCCATGTCGGGGCCCCCCATGTCACTTGAGACGCTCCACGGTGATGACGAGGAGCGCGTCCGGCGTGTCCTTGAGCCCGAAGGCGATGCGGTCGCCGGCCCGCAGCCCCTGGAACAGCGCCGTCGACGCGGCGATGAACGGCATCGACATCGTCTCGTCCATGAGACCCGCGATCGGGGCGTGATCGATCACGATGACCGGCCGCGTGGCGTGCAGGCTCGACGGCGGGGAAAGGACAGCGAGGACCACCCCCGTACCCCGGTAGTCCGGTTTCGCGGCGGGACTGCCGACCGGCTGGGCGGCGGCCCCACTGACGAGCGACAAGAGCGCCAGCAGCATCCCGCAGGCGTGCGTCACGCAGTGAGTCTAGCCCAGAAAATTCATGAACGATCGCACGGGTGAGACGGGCCGATTGGTCGTGGGAGGCGATCGATTTTCGTGTAGGGCGGGGGCTTGTCCCGCGCCGTTCGCTGACCGATGAGAGATGGCGCCGGCGGGGGACAAGCCCCCGCCCTACAGATCCACAGAACCTGTCCGACGCCGGCGAACATCGATCATGAATAGTTCACGCTAGCAGGCTGCTGAAAAAGGCCCATCTGCTTCGTTGGCGCCCTTGGCCGCACGCTCAACGTACAGACGCCTGACTTGCGGGACCCCCCGTCGGCCCGCTAGCATGGGCCGGAGAGGAGATCCGCGTATGTCAGAGTCCGTCCGGTTGCTGGGGGCTGTCCTCACCGTGCTGGCCGTCGTCGGGCCGGCGTGGGCCGGTCCCCCCACCGACCAGGTCCGGCAGTACACCGAGCAGGTCCAGAAGATCCTCGAGGATCCGGTGCTCAAGCAGGGGGACAAGCGAGCGGCCGTCCGCAAGGTCGCGGTGGAGGTCTTTGACGTGAACGAGACGGCCAGGCGGGCGCTCGGTCTCCACTGGCAGGGCCGGACGCCGGCCGAGCGCGAGGAATTCGTGCAGCTTTTCGCCGATCTCCTCGAGCGGACCTATATCTCGAAGATCGACCTCTACGGCGGCGAGCGCTTGAAGTACACGAGCGAGACCGTCGACCGCGACTTCGCCGTGGTGAGGGCCAAGGTCCTCACCAATAGGGGCACTGACGTCCCCGTGGAGGCGCGGATGCTCAAGCGGGGCGAGCACTGGTACATCTACGACATCACCATCGAGAACGTGAGCCTCATCGGCAACTACCGCACGCAGTTCGACCGCATCATCCGCACCGCGTCCTTCCAGGAGCTGGTGCGCAAGCTGCGGAACAACCGCGACCAGTTCCTCAACGAGAAGCCCGCCCCGGGCCGTCGCTCATCGTGACGTATAATCCGGCGGTGTTGCGGCATCCATCCGAGCATCGACGCGAGGTCGGAAATGGCCAAAGCTGAGCGACGCGACGAACCCATCCAGGCTCTCCTCAAGGAAGGGCGGAAATTCCGGCCCGCGAAGGCCTTCGCCACGGCCGCCCAGGTCAAGTCGCCCGCCGTCTACAAGGAGGCGGGGCGCAACCCGGTGGCGTTCTGGGAGAAGCAGGCGCGCGGCCTGCGCTGGATGAAGCCATGGCGGAAGGCGCTGGACTGGAAACTGCCGTACGCCAAGTGGTTCGTCGGCGGCAAGCTGAACGTCTCCGACAACTGCCTCGACCGCCACGTGGAAGGGCCGCGGCGCAACAAGGCGGCGTTCATCTGGGAAGGCGAGCCCGGCGACACGCGGGTGCTGACGTACTGGGACCTCTACCGCGAGGTGAACCGCTTCGCGTCCGCGCTCCGCAAGCACGGCGTCAAGAAGGGCGACGCCGTGACGATCTACATGCCGATGATCCCCGAGCTGCCCATCGCCATGCTGGCGTGCGCGCGCATCGGGGCGCCGCACAGTGTCGTCTTCGGCGGCTTCTCGCCGGAGTCGCTGCGCGATCGCATCAACGACTGCAAATCGCGGGTCGTCATCACCGCCGACGGTAGCCATCGCCGCGGCGGCCTCGTGCCGCTCAAGAAGAACACCGACGACGCGCTCAAGGAGTGCCCGTTCGTGTCGACGGTGATCGTCTATAAGCGGACGGGGCAGGAGATCGCCTGGGAGCACGACCGCGACGTCTGGTGGCACGACTTCATCAAGAACGGCGACGCCTACGTCAAGCCCGAGCCGATGGACGCCGAGGATATGCTCTACCTCCTCTACACGTCGGGCTCGACGGGCAAGCCGAAGGGGATCGTACACACGACGGGCGGCTACCTGACGGGGGTCAGCGCCACGCACCGGATGATCTTCGACCTCCGCGAGGAGGACGTGTACTGGTGCACGGCGGACATCGGCTGGGTCACCGGCCACTCGTACATCGTCTACGGCCCCCTGGCCAACGGCGCCACCGGCGTCATGTACGAGGGCACGCCGGATCATCCCGACAAGGACCGCTTCTGGCGCATCGTGGAGAAGTACGGCGTCACCATCCTCTATACGGCGCCCACGGCTATCCGCACCTTCGTGCGCTGGGGCGACGAGTACCCCAACCGCTGCAACCTATCGTCGCTGCGCCTGCTGGGCACGGTGGGCGAGCCCATCAATCCCGAGGCGTGGGTGTGGTACTGGAAGGTCATCGGCAAGGGGCGCTGCCCCATCGTCGACACGTGGTGGCAAACGGAGACCGGCCAGATCCTCATCACCCCGCTGCCCGGCCTCACGGTCTGTAAGCCGGGCTCTGCCACCTTCCCGTTCCCTGGCGTCGACGCCGACGTCGTCAACGACAAGGGCGAGTCCGTCGAGGCCGGGTACCTCGTCCTCAAGAAGCCGTGGCCGGGGATGCTGCGCGGCATCTACGGCGACCCCGAGCGCTACCAGAAGCAGTACTGGAGCCAGATCCCCGGGATGTACTTCACGGGCGACGGCGCCAAGCGCGACAAGGACGGTTATCTCTGGCTGCTCGGCCGCATCGACGACGTCATGAACGTCTCCGGCCATCGCATCTCGACGATGGAGGTCGAGTCCGCGCTGGTCGACCATCCGGCCGTCGCCGAGGCCGCGGTCATCGGGCGCACCCACGAGATCAAGGGCCAGGCCATCGCAGCGTTCGTGACGATCAAGGCCGGTATCCAGGCCACCGACGCGCTGAAGGACGAGGTCAAGGGCCACGTGGCAAAGAAGATCGGCGCGCTGGCGCGCCCCGACGACATCATCTTCTCGGCCGAGCTCCCCAAGACGCGCAGCGGCAAGATCATGCGCCGGCTCCTGCGCGACGTGGCGGAAGGCCGCGTGCTCGGCGACACCACGACGCTCGCCGACGCCGGCGTCGTCGCCGATCTCAAGAAGAAGTACGAGGACAAGGAATAACCACGATCCCGGTCGAACTGGCGGGCTGGGTCACGCGCTTCGTGGGTGGCAGCGGCGCCGGGCGGCGCGTTTTCGAGGAGCCGCTGGGGGAGCCGGGGACCGTGCGCAGCGTCCTGCGCGGGCTCAGCGACCGGTTCCCGGAGCTGGCCGCCGCGCTCTGGCACGGCAGCGAGCTGGGTGAGCACATCGAGGTGCTTGTCAACGACGCCGTCCTCGACATCGACCACACGATCGATTCCCGCCTGCGCCCGGGCGACGGGATCACGCTCATCGGCCAGTACCTCGGCGGCTGACCGCCGCCCACCGCACGAGTCATGGCGACCTACCGCATCATCGCGTGGAAGGGGATTCCCGCGAGCGTCGAAGCCGAGGACGGGACGGACAGCGTCACCCTGCAGCTCTCCGAGCGCTTCCAGATGCTCATCGACTCCGTGGCCATGCAGCTCGGCCTTCAAGACTCGGACGCGTACCTCGAGCTGTGGAGCCGCGGCGAGCCCCAGGACCGTCCGGGGACGGCGCGCGAGGTGGCGGACGCCGTCGCCGCCGACATCGAGAACCGCTTTCCCGAGTTCATCGGTCGCGCCTTCGTTCGATAGCGGACCCGCACCCCACCGTTGTTGTCGGACGACCGGAGCCACATCGCACCTACAGCAGGCCACTCACGCTTGGACCCGACCTCGCCGTCCCCGCTACAAACCAGCCCGTGGCTGGTCACGCTCTGCGCGTCGCGCACCTTCAACACGTTCATTTTCATGTCGTACGCGGCGGCGCTGCCCGTCCTGCGCCCGGCGTGGGGCATGTCGGGGACGGCGGCGGGCTCGATCTCGACGGGGTTCCAGCTCGGCTACGCCGTCTCGCTGCTCGTCTTCTCATGGCTGGCCGACCGCATCGGCGCGCGCCGCGTGTTTCTCTGGTCGGGCTGGCTCAGCGCCGCGTCCTCCATCGCCTTCGCGGTGTTCGCGCGGTCCTACGTCTCCGGGCTCGCGCTCTACACGCTGGTGGCGCTCACCCAGGGCGGCACGTATACGACCGCGATCATGCTGATGGCCGACCGCTACCCACGCGAACGGCGCGGCGCCGCCGTCGGCTGGCTGATCGCCAGCTCCTCCCTGGGCTACGCGATGTCGCTCCTGGTGTCCGGGCTCGCGCTCCGGTGGGGCGGGTACCAGCTCGCCTTCGCCGCGACGGCGGCGGGGCCCACCGTCGGCGCGCTCATGGCCTGGCT
>JBGPYK010000325.1:0-3961 GCA_041493245.1 Methylomirabilia bacterium
CATGTCGGAGGAGTCGAGGAAATCGACGCCGCGGTCGAGCGCGTGGTGGATGACCGCGATGGACTCGTCGTCGTCGGCCTTGCCGTAGACGCCCGACATCCCCATGCACCCGAGCCCGATGGCCGACACCGACAGACTGCTCTTCCCGAGCGTTCGACGCTGCATGCTTGTCCCCCCTTGAAGAATCGTCGCGGGATTGTACTACGCGGCGTCCCCCGCCAGTGGACATGGGGGCCCAGACATGGCCCCCATCCCTCCAACGCTCGGGCGACGCTCGGAGCGCCCCGGCAAAGCCGTGGCGCTCCTCGATACTCCGACTGGCCCCTTACCCCGGGCGGCGGCGGCGCCAGAGCCGGGCGCCGAGGTACACGGCGCCCAGCACGGCGAGGACCATGACGGGGCCGGTCACGATCATGAAAAGGGTCCGCCGCCGGACCGCCTCCTCGGAACGCAGGCGCCCGGCCCCGTCGCGGATGGTCGCGAGATGGCCGAGGACATCGGCGTAGCCGTACCACCACGAGTAGTCGGGGCTCATGTGGAACGCGCCCTTATAGCTCTTGAGGGCGGAGAAGAAGAACATGTCGAAGTACTCGCGCTCGATGGGCGTGACGTCGTAGTAGAGGCTCGCCGGCGAGTGAAACGCGAGGCCGCCGGGCAGCTCGATGGCCGTGAACCGCGGGCCCGGGAGCAGGCCCGCCGAGACCTTCCCGTGGCTCGGCTCGATCAACCGGTCCCGGTAGAGGCCGGCCAGGATGTCCCGCGCCTCGACCACGAGCGCGTCGCCGGCGAGCTTGTGGGCGTCGGCGGACTCCAGGTAGCCGCGAGCCGTGTCCTCGGAGTGACAGGTGAGGCAGACCTTGATC
Organism: Methylomirabilia bacterium; assembly: GCA_041493245.1. GTDB lineage: Bacteria > Methylomirabilota > Methylomirabilia > Rokubacteriales > CSP1-6 > DATHGT01. The sequence continues at coordinate 864 of JBGPYK010000325.1, forward strand.
ATCTCGTTCCGCTTGGCCTGGTTCGCGGGGAGGACGGTGAGGTCCTTGAGCTGCCCGAGGGCCGGCTGCACGCCCATCCCCCAGATGATCTTCCGCGTCATGTTGTGGCTGGTCACCCGCGCGCCGTCGTTGCCCACGTAGAGCATGTGGCAGTAGGCGCACGTCGGCGCCTCCCAGCGCGCCTGGGCCATCGGCTGGTTCCAGTCCCACGCCTTGCCGCGCGCGACGTAGATCGAGCCGTGCTTCGAGCTCATGTACGCCTCGTAGTTCGGGTGGTCGGGACCCATGTGGCAGGTGTAGCAGGCCTCGGGCTTGCGCGCCTCCTCGAGGCTGAAGGCGTGGCGCGTGTGGCAGGCGATGCAGCCGTTTCGGACGGTGAGGCTGGACGTGTCGACGTACTTCTTCTGGTCTTCGCTCCAGTACTTGGCGTCGGTCGCGCCAGCCTGGGCGTGGCAGGGGTCGCACCCCATCTCCATCACCTTGCGGGGCATCTGCTTGTAGTGGGGGACGCCGATGTTGCGCTCCCAGTTGATCCCAAGTTCGCCGGGGCCCGGACCGTAGGAGTGCCCCGCGTCGACCACGTGCTCCTTGTAGATCTCCTGGTGACAGGCGCCGCAGGTCATCTCGGGGACGCGGCCCTTGGTGGCCATGATCTCGTCGTGGTTGGTCCCGTGGCAGGCGGCGCACGTGATCTGCGGCGCGGGGAACGTGACGCGCGGGTTCTGGACGCCCGCGCGGCCCATGGCGCTCGCCTCGAACTGGTGCACGATCATCGGGTTGACCTTCACGTGGCAGGCGGCGCACGTCGCCTGGTCGAGCACGCCCCGCGGGAGGTCGGCGCGGAGCCTGGGCGGCGCCGTCGGCGCCGCCTGAAGATAGGCGTGGATCACCCGCGCGTCGGCCTCGCTGATGATCTCCGCGGGGAAGCGCGGCATGAGGCCGCGGGGATTCCGGAGCTGCTGGAGGAACGCGTCCGTGGTCAGCTTGGTGTTGGCGACGGCGGGGCCGACCCCGCCACGGCCGCTCGCCCCGTGGCACCCCAGGCAGCCTTTTCTCACGTAGAGGTCGGCCCCGCGCTCGGTCGCCTCCTGCCCGAGCGTGGCCCCGGGAAGGAGGACGAGGAGGCCGGCGACGAGGACCCAGCGAATCATCAATGGCGCTCTTATCCCACACCGCCCCCGCTTGCACAAGGGCCGCCCGCCGGGTACTAGGCCAATTTCCTTCCAAACTGACCCACTACCCCCGCCGGCTCCCGCGCGGCGCGGTATACTCCGCCGCGAAGCCCCATGAGCCGGCTCGGAAACTCGACGCGCGCGGACGCCCGGACCATCACCGTCATGGTCACGCTCTTCGCCGACCTGCGGCGCTTCCTGCCGCGCGGCGCGAACGGGCCACAGCGTTATACGCTGCCTGAGGGCGCCACGCTGGCGGACCTGCTCGCCGCCGTCGGCATCGCCGCCGACTACGAGCTGACCGCCGCGGTGGACGGCGAACTGGCGGCGCGCGATACTCCACTACGCGACGGCGCCGACGTGATGCTTCTGAGTCCAATGGAGGGTGGCAGTGCGAGGTAAGCCGCGCTCGGGCGGCGAGCCGAGCGGTGAAATGATCGAAAGTCGGCCTGGGGCGCCCCCGTCCGAGGCGAGGAGATAAAATGGAACGCTACGGCTACTGGAACAAGGTCCTGCACGTGAGCTTGGGCGATCGGCGGACGTGGATCGAGGAACCCGGCGATCAATTCTTCCGGCGCTACGCCGGCGGGCGCGGGCTCATCGCCCACTACCTGCTCAAGTACGTGCCGAAGGGCGCCGACCCGCTGGGGCCCGACAACATCCTCGTCATCGCGCCCGGCGTGCTCACGGGCGCGCCGGTGCCGGGCGCGGGCCGCCACAGCGTCGGCGCAAAGTCGCCGCTCACCGGCGGCTTCGGCGAGTCGGAGTCCGGCGGCTACTGGGGCGCCGAGCTGAAGCGCGCGGGCTGGGACGCGATCGTCTTTCACGGCGTCTCGGCCTCGCCCGTCTATCTTTGGATCAGCGACGGCGCCGTCGAGCTGCGCGACGCCACGCACCTGTGGGGCAAGATCACGGGCGACGTCGAAGACGCGATCCTGGCCGAGCTGGGCGACCCGCGCATCCGTATCGCCACGATCGGGCCCGCCGGCGAGAACCTCGTGCGCTTCGCCTGCATCGCCAACGACCTGAACGAAGTCGCGGGCCGCACGGGCATGGGCGCCGTCATGGGCAGCAAGCGCCTCAAGGCCATCGCCGTCCGCGGCAAGATCCCCGTGAAGATCGCCGATCAACCGGGGCTGCTGAAGGTCGCCAAGTGGGTCTCCGGCACCATGGACGAGAAGCACCGCGGTTTCCACGAGTTCGGCACCGGCGCCGCTATGCAGGGCAAGAGTCTCGAGGGCGGCATGCCCGTCCTCAACTACCGCCTCGGCACCTCCGACACCGTCGCCAAGGTGGACGCGGTCGCGGTGCGCGACCAGGTGCGCGTCAGGATGGGCGCGTGCTACGCGTGCTCCGTCCGCTGCAAGAAGGTCGTGCACATCGAGAAGAAAGAGGAGACCGCGCGTGAGGCCTCGGAGTCGGTGTACAAGGGGCGCGCGCGGGTGGCCGTCGATCCGCTCGGCCGCTACCGCGTCGATCCGCGCTACGGCGGCCCCGAGTACGAGTCGCTCGCCGCTCTCGGCGTCAATCTCGGGCTCGACGACCTGATCGCCATCTGCAAGTCCAACGAGATGTGCAATTACCTCGGGATGGACACGGTCTCGCTCGGCGCCACGCTGGCGTGGGCGATGGAGTGCTTCGAGAAGGGCCTGCTCACGCTGGAGGACACGGGCGGCGTTCCGTTGCGCTTCCACGACGCCGACGGCGTGGTGAAGCTCGTGGAGATGATCGCCTACCGCCGCGGCGTCGGCGATCTGCTCGCCGAGGGCTCACAGCGCGCCGCGCGCCGACTCGGTCGCGGCTCCGAGGCGTTTCTGACCACGGTGAAGGGCATGGAAATGGCCATGCACGACCCGCGGCACATGCCGGTGATGCGCGCGTCGTACCTGCTCGCCCCCACGGGCGGCGACCACATGCGCCAGAGCG
>JBGPYK010000527.1:0-2615 GCA_041493245.1 Methylomirabilia bacterium
CGGCGACGACGCGTGGGTCGACGACCACGTCAAGCGCGCTCGCGATCACGGGTACGCGGCGTTCGGTCTCACCGTCGACACCGCCTCGTACAGCCGGCGTGAGCGCGACCTCGCCACGCGCTACGTCAAACCGTGGCGCCAGCGGGCCACCGGTTTCGCCTTCCAGGCCGGGCTCAACTGGGACCACGTCAAGCGCTACAAGGACCTCCACGACCTCCCGCTGATCCTCAAGGGGATCGCGACCGCGGAGGACGCCGTCCTCGCGTGCGAGCACGGCGTGGAGGTCGTCTACGTCTCGAACCACGGCGGCCGCCAGCTCGATCACGGGCGCGGCTCGCTCGACGTGCTCCCCGAGATCGTGGCCGCCGTCGGCGGGCGCGCCGACGTCATCATGGACGGCGCCTGCGTGCGCGGCACCGACGTGGTCAAGGCGCTCGCGCTCGGCGCTCGGGTCGTGGGCCTCGGGCGCCTGCAGGGCCTCGGCCTCGCCGCGGCGGGCCAGGCCGGCCTCGTGCGCGCCCTCGAGCTGCTGGAGGAAGAGATCCGCATCTGCTTCAGCCTGCTCGGCGTCGACCGCGTGGCCGCGCTCGATCGCTCGTTCCTGCACGCCGCCCAGCCCGTCACCCCGCCCCACGTCACCAGCGCATTTCCCCTGCTGCACGAAGGGTACTGATCATCTCCCGGAGGCCCCGATGCCCGAATCGATTCCCGCGTCGTTGATCATCGACACCCTGAAGGACGTCTTTGCCGAGGCGCGCGGCGGCGGCCGGCACGAGCCGCTCGGCTGGGTGCTGAGCGTGCCCGACACGCACCAGAAGAGCGTGCTCGCCGCGCTCGACAAGGAGCGGGCGATCCGCGTGCTCACCTGCGCCACCGAGGATGAGGCCAACGGCGTCGCCGCCGGCTTGTGGATCGGCGGCGAGCCGGTCGTGGTCATGATCCAGCACGCGGGCCTCTACGCCTCCGTCAACACGCTCCGCGGCATCGCCATGGACGGGAAGGTGCCGATCTGCTACCTGATCGGGCTGCTGAGCCGGGAAAAGGACAAGGACCCGAGCGAGTCGCGCCACTCGATGGTGCGGTACGCCGAACCGCTGCTCGACACCTTCGGCGTCCCCCACGCGCGGCTCGAGGGCCCGGACGACGTGCGCCTGATCCCTCAGTATTACCGCCTGAGTCGCGAGCGCCGCGGTCCCGCCGCGCTCCTCGTCGGCCTGGAGACGATCTGATGGCCATGAAACCCGAGGACGTGCTGCGGGTCATCGCCGCCGAGCGCGGCAACGCGATCTGCATCCCCACGATGACGACCGCGCCCGCTTGGCGGACGATCGCGCCCGACGATCTGTCCATCACCTGCTCGGGGTTCATGGGCGGCGCGTCCACGCTGGGACTCGGTCTGGCGCTGTCGCGGCCCGAGCGGCGCGTGATCGTGTTCGACGGCGACGGCTCGCTCTTGATGCAGCTCGGCTCGCTGGCCACGATCGCCGGCGCCAAGCCGCGCAACCTCCTGCACCTGCTCTTCAAGAACGGCGTCTACCACACGTCGGGGGCGCAGGAGATCCCGGGCGGGCTCACCGTCGACTTCGTGCAGATGGCCAAGGGCGCGGGCTACCGCGACGCCTACAGCCTCAAGGACATCGGCGAGTTCCGCCGACGGCTGCCCGCGATGCTGCGGGCCGCAGGCCCGATCTTCGTCGAGCTGATCACGGGTCTGTCCGAGCAGACGCCCATGACCGCGCGCGGCGGCACCCCATTCCCCGAGCAGGTCCAGAAGCTTCACGAACGACTCGGGGCGCAGCGCTGAGCATGGAGTTCGGGCTCTTTACCGAGTTCCAGTGCCCGGCGGGGATGACGGAGTCCGCCGCGTTCGACGAGTCGATCGCGCAGTCGATGGAGGCCGAGCGACTGGGCTTCGACGCCGTGTGGCTGGCCGAGCTGCACTTCCAGAAGGACCGCTCGGTGCTCGCCTCGCCGCTGGTCATCGCCGCCGCGCTCGCCACGGCCACGCGCCGGCTGAAGATCGGGATCGCCGTCCAGGTCCTGCCGCTGAGCCATCCGCTGCGGCTGGCCGAAGACGTGGCGACCGTCGACCACCTGTCGAAGGGCCGCCTCGACTTCGGCGTGGGGCGCAGCGGGCTGCCCGGACACTACCAGGGCTTCAACATCCCCTACAGCGAGAGCCGCGACCGCTTCCTCGAGACGCTGTCGATCCTCGAGAAGGCGTGGACCCAGGAGCGCTTCTCGCACGAGGGCCAGTACTTCCAGTTCCACGACGTGTGCGTGATGCCCAAGCCCTACCAGAAGCCGCACCCGCCCATCCGCATGGCCGCGAGCACCCAGGAGACGTACCCGCTCGTGGGCCGCCTGGGCTATCCGGTCTTCGTCGCGCCGCGCACGGTCGCGATCTCAGACCTCAAGCGCTTCATCGGCGGCTACCACGAGGGCCGGGCGGCGGCCGGCCACGCTGGGCCCGGCGAGATTGCCCTCAGCATGCCCGTCTACGTCGCGGACACCGACCGCCAAGCGCGCGACGAGGCCGAGACCAGCACCATGCACTTCTACCGCTCGATCGGCCGCGCCCTCGAGAAGAGCGACGCCACGGCGTGGACGAACGA
>JBGPYK010000502.1:0-2768 GCA_041493245.1 Methylomirabilia bacterium
CAGGTAATTCATGTCGTGGGCCGGATAATCGCGGTAGGGGCCGTCCTGACCGAAGCCCGAGAGCGAGCAGTAGACGACGCGCGGGTTGAACGCGCGGATCGTCTCGTAGTCGGCGCCCAGGCGCTTCATGACGCCCGGACGGAAACCCTCGACGATGACGTCGGCCCCGGCCGCGAGCTTCCGGAAGATTTCCTGCCCCTCCGGCGCTTTCAGGTTGAGGCTGAGACTCCGCTTGTTGCGGTTGACGAAGGCGAACGCCTCACGCCGCTGCGCCTCGAGACTGGCGTCGCGGCGCGGGTCGGGCGTCTCGATCTTGAGGACGTCGGCGCCCATGTCCGCGAACATCATCCCGGGCATCTCGGCCGGCGGCACGCGCGCCAACTCGAGGATCTTGATGCCGTCGAGCACTCCCATGGGCTGTCTCCTCTTGCTTCGGGTGGCGAGGACCGCGCGGAAGCGCTTACTCCGCGTCTCCGGCCAGGCGCGAGGTGAGCGCCCGGATGTCGGGGATGTCCTCGAGGTGGTCGATCTGTCCGGCGATTGCCTCGGCCTCGTCCGGCGGGACAACACCGGCCGCGCAGGCCAGGAACTTCTCACGCAGGGCGGCCGCGTCGAGCGGGTGGTCGGGGTGGCCGTGGGCGCCGTTCGGCGTGCCGCCGATCACGCGCCCGTCCGCCAGCGTCACCCTGACGCGGCACCACGCCTGCTGCTCGAGACCATCGGGAAGCGTCGGGTCGACGACCATCCTCACGCGCGGCATGAGGCGCCGGGCGGGCTCGGGGACGGGGCCGTCGTCGAAGGAGGCGAGATCGACGCGCCCCTCGGCGAGTGCCTGCGCCGCGCAGAACTGCATGGAGAACTTGCGCTCGAGCGCCGTCGTGGGCGCTGGGTGAATGAGCACGCTCGGGACGACGCGAGTGACGCCGACCTCGACGCCGGCGATCGCGTTCGGCTCCAGGCGGTGGCGCGCGCGCAGGTCGAGCAGCGCGTCGATGGCGGCGTGGGTGAGCGCGCACGACGGGTACGGCTTCACGGCGATGCCGGAGCTGACGATCTCCCAGCGCTGGCCGAGCCCCTCGAAGACGCCGGCGGGCAGCGCGGCGTCGGAGAACGCCGCCGCGTAGCCCTGGCGGCCCTCGAGCGCGCTCGCCGAGGCCGTCATGCCCTCGCGCGCGAGCCGGGCGGCGAGCACGCCGTTCCGCGCCGCGTGGCCGGCGTGGTACGGCTTCGTCATCGAGCCGAAGTTCTCCTTGAGCCCGGAGGCGAGCGACGCGGCGATGCCGAGCGCGTGGCCCGTCTGCCCGGCGTCGAGCCCCAGCACGCGGGCGGCGGCGGCCGCGCAGCCGAGCGTGCCGATCGACGTCGTGGCGTGCCAGCCCCGCTCGTAGTGCGCGGGGTTGAGGGCGCGCCCCATGGCCGCGCTGATCTCGAAGCCGATGACGTAGGCGAGCGCGACGGTCGCGCCGTCGGCCATCTCGGCCTCGCCCGCGGCCAGCGCGGTGGCGAGCAGCGGCACGCTCGGATGGCCCAGGAGTGCGAAGTTCGTGTCGTCGAAGTCGTGGGCGTGACCGGCAGCGCCGTTGGCGAGCGCCGCCCACGTGGGCGCCGTGCGCATGGACGTCCCAACGACGGTGCACAGCGGCGCACCGCCCTCCGCGCGCGCGACCTCGCGCACGATCCGGGCCACCGGCTCCGGCGCGCCCGCCAGCATGCAGCCGAGGGTGTCGAGCGCGGCGCGTCGGACCTGGACGAGCACGGGCTCGGGACAATCGGCAAGCGTGGTCTTGAGCACGAATTCGGCGAGGCGCGCGGTAGTCGTCATGAGGGCACGATAGCGAAGCGAGCGGATTCATGCAACATGGGGGCCCCGAGATGGCCCCCAAAGCCCCATGTGCGGCTGTCTCTACGTTAAGACGCTAGGCGCGTGTCGGTCGTTCCGTTATGATGCCGGCATCATCCAGGCTGAGTTCGTCCACGAGACCGTCCGGCGCGTCTGGGGCTACGACCGCTTCCTCCCGCTGCAAGCCGAAGCCATCGCCGCGATCCTCGAGGGGCGCGACTCCATCGTCGTGCTGCCGACGGGCGGCGGCAAGTCGCTCTGCTATCAGGCGCCCGCCGCGCATCTCCAACGCCTGGCCATCGTCGTCTCGCCGCTCATCGCGCTCATGAAAGATCAGGTGGACGGGCTCCGCGAGGCGGGCGTGCCCGCCGCGTATCTCAACAGCAGCCAGACGCCGGGGGAGCGCGCGGAGGTGTTGCGCGGCCTCGGCGCGGGCCGCTACCACCTGCTCTACGTGGCGCCGGAGCGCCTGGTGATGGACGGCTTCGCGGAGCGTCTGGCCCGCGCGAATCCCGCGTTCCTCGCCGTCGACGAGGCGCACTGCATCAGCCAGTGGGGCCACGACTTCCGTCCCGAGTACCGCCAGCTCCGCGTGCTGCGCGAGCGGTTCCCCGGGCTCGCGGTCCACGCCTACACGGCGACGGCGACGCCGCCGGTGCGCGCCGACATCATCGCCGAGCTGAGGCTCCAGGACCCGGTGGTGCTCGTTGGCTCCTTCGACCGGGCCAATCTGGTGTACCGCGTGCGGCCGCGCACGGACCGGCTCGCCCAGGTGCTCGCCGCCATCGCGCGCCATCGGGACCAGGCCGGCATCATCTATTGCATCCGCCGTGCGGAAGTGGACGAGCTGGCCGCGGCGCTCAAACGGCGCGGGCTGCGGGCGCTGCCCTATCACGCCGGGCTGGCGGACGAGGAGCGGCGCGCCAAC
>JBGPYK010000341.1:0-3856 GCA_041493245.1 Methylomirabilia bacterium
CGAGCACAACTGTGGCGGGAGCTGCGCGTGCACGACGTGTCACGTCATCGTGAAGGAGGGCGAGGAGAACCTCTCGGAGATGCAGCCCGACGAGGAGGACCGGCTCGACATGGCCGAGGGCCTGACGATCCACTCGCGCCTTGGCTGCCAGTCCGTGGTGCGGGGCGACGTGGTGGTGGAGATCCCCGAATGACGATCACCTGGCAGGACACCGAGGATATCGGGATCGCGCTGGCGGAGAAATACCCGGACACCGATCCGCTCACCGTGCGCTTCACGGACCTGCACCGGTTCGTGACGGAACTGGCCGAGTTCGGGGACGATCCGAAGGCCTCGAACGAGAAGATCCTCGAGGCGATCCAGATGGCGTGGCTCGACGAGCACGGCAATCGATGATGCCCCAGGGGAGGGCGCTCGTCCTACCAGGTGATTACCTGGTCGGCGGCGAAAATCTCCTCGAGCAGTTGCTGGTAGGAGAGCTCCGCGGGCACGCGCCGGGCTCGGACGCCGCCCGGGAGGTCAGGGGCAGCCACGCCGGCGAGGAGGGCGACGGTGACGTCGTCCCCGGCCTCGATCTCCTGGCCGATGACGTCGGCGGCCAGCGGGGTGTCGTGGCGGGAAAGGAGATGGAGGACGCGGGCCATCAGAAGATGAGCGAGCGGCGGGCGCCGCGGAGGAAGCCGGCGATCTGCGCGCGGGTGACCGGGATCACCTCGTGGCCGTCCTCGTTCCAGCCGGCGTCTCCCGGGATCGACGACGTTTCGACGTGGAAGGGCACGCCCAGGCCGCGGAGGCTCTGGCGGAACTTCGCGATATCGTCGCCGTCGACCAGCTCGTCGGTGTCGGCATCCAGCAGGTGCGCGGCCGGCCCCGTGAGCACGAAGGTCACCTGGTTCTCGCCCGCGACGACGCCGATGCCGATGCGCATGGCTTCGAACGCCCGGTGCGACGTCCGGGGATCGCTCGAGATGAGGACGACGACGGAACTCTCGTCGGGCACGGATCAGGCCCGGCGGGCGGCGTCACGCGTGGCGAGCGCCATCTCAGTTCAGGGCGACGAAGCGGTCGGTGCCGTTGATCAGGTCGGTGAGCACGACCAGGCCGCAGTAGCTGATGTCCGGCGAGTCCTCGAGCGGGATGCGGCGTTTTTGGCAGCCGTACGCGCAGACGAAGAGCCTAGCCCCGCGGCCGGGGAGCGTCCGGATCCTCGGGTCCTCGAGCGCGCGGACGCCGTCGTCGATCAGGTAGAGGTAGAGGTCGGCGCCGCGCTCGAGGGCGGCCGTTCCGAGCCCGACGGCGGTGTCGAGGTTGGGGTGCTCGGGCCCGGTGGACAGGAGGATTCCCAGTTTTTTCTTGGCGACATCCATCGCGAAGGGAGCCTAACATCGCGAGGGAGGGGGAGCAAGCGATGAACCGTCGAATCTATCTGGATCACAACGCCACCACGCCCCTGCACCCCGAGGTGCTGGCGGAGATGCTGCCGTTCTTCAGTGAGGTCTTCGGCAATCCCTCGAGCGTCCACGCCTTCGGACGAGCGGCGCGCGAGGCCGTGGATATCGCGCGCGAGCGCATCGCGCGCTTCCTCGCCGTCCGCCCGGACGAGGTCGTCTTCACCTCTGGCGGGACGGAGTCCGACAACTTCGGCCTCAAGGGCCTCGCGCTGGCGCGCGGGCAGGGCCACCTCATCACGTCCCAGATCGAGCATCACGCCGTCCTCCGGACGTGCGAGGCGCTCGCAGTCCAGGGCTTCGAGGTGACCTACCTTCCCGTCGACGAGTCCGGCCGCGTCGATCCTGACGACGTGAAGCGCGCGCTCCGCCCCGAGACCATCGCCATCAGCATCATGCACGCGAACAGCGAGGTGGGGACGGTCCAGCCCGTGGCGGAGATCGGCGCGATCGCGCGGGAGCACAAGGTCCCGCTTCACGTTGACGCCGTGCAGACGTTCGGGAAGGTGCCCATCGATGTCGACACGGCGGGGATCGACCTCCTCTCGTTCTCCGGGCACAAGATCTACGGACCGAAGGGGGTCGCCGGCCTCTACGTCCGCCGGGGGACGAAGATGGTCGCCATCCAGCACGGCGGCGAGCACGAGCGGCGGCGGCGCGCGGGCACCGAGAACGTGCCGGGGATCGTGGGCTTTGGCAAGGCCGTCGAGGTCCGCGCCCGCGAGATGCAGGCGGAGGCCGCGCGTCTCTCCGCGCTCCGCGACCGGCTGTGGGAGGGGATCCGGGCGCGGGTGCCGGAGGTCCGCCTGAACGGCCACCGCGTCCACCGCCTGCCCGGGACGGCGAACATCGTGTTCCGCCACGTCGAGTCCGAGTCGATCGTGCTCGGCCTCGACATGAAGGGAGTGGCCGTTTCGGCGGGTTCGGCCTGCACCTCGGGGAATGTCGAGCCGTCGTACGTGCTGGTCGCGATGGGCGTGCCCATCGACTGGGCGGTGGGCGCCGTCCGCTTTTCGCTCGGCCGCTCCACCACTGCCGAGGACATCGACTACGTGATCGAGTCGATCGAACCGATCGTGCGGAAGCTCCGGGAGGGGTCGCCGGGCTGGCGCGCGGTGGTGGCCATGGGGGCGGCGTGAGGTACAGCGCGGTCCTCGTCGACCATTTCCTCAACCCCCGCAACGCGGGGCTCATGCGCGACCCCGACGGGGTGGGGGAGGATGAGTACGAAGGCTGCGGTGACCTCGCGCGCTTCTACCTTCGCGTGCGCGCTCGGCGGGCCTCGGAGGTGCGCTTCCAGACATACGGCTGTGGGCCGACGATCGCGGCGGCCAGCGCGGCCAGTGAGCTCGTTGGGGGACGCGCCATCGAGGACCTCGTGAACCTCAAGGCGGAGGAGATCGAACGGGCGCTGGAGGGACTTCCCGAGGACCGCAAGCACGCAGCCGACGTCGTCGCCGGCGCCCTGCGGGCGGCCGCGCTCGACTATCTACGGAGGCGGGACGCCGATGTTTGACGCCTTTCGTGCCGACGTGCGCGTGGTCCTCGAGCGCGACCCGGCCGCGCGCTCGGGCCTCGAGGTCGTGCTCTGCTACCCGGGTGTCCACGCGCTGGCCATGCACCGCGTCGGCCATCGCCTCTGGCAGGGCGGCTGGCTCACCCTCGCGCGCTTCGTCTCCCACCTCTCGCGGTTCCTCACCGGGATCGAGATCCATCCGGCGGCGCGGCTCGGCCGCGGGTTGTTCATCGACCACGGCATGGGCGTCGTCATCGGCGAAACTGCAGAGGTCGGCGAGAACGTGACGCTGCTCCAGGGGGTCACCCTGGGTGGCACCAGCCTCAAGCGCGAGAAGCGGCACCCGACGCTCGGGAACAACGTCGTGGTGGGAACGGGGGCAGCCGTGATCGGCGCCATCACCATCGGGGACGGCACCCGGATCGGCGCCGGCTCCGTCGTGGTCCGCGACGTCCCGCCGAACGCTGTTGTCGTCGGCGTGCCGGGCCGCGTAACATACCGGGACGGCCAACGCGTCACCGGCGGCATCGATCTGGACCAGACGGACCTGCCCGACCCCGTGGCCAAGGCCATCGAGCATCTCATCGAACGCATGCGCATCCTGGAAATCGACGTCGAGGCCCTGCGGAAGGCGAGCGAGACGGACAAGATCGAGTAAGAGGAGAACGTCCGTGGAGCCGAAGGACGTCATGAGCGGCGAGGAAGCCTCGCGGTACCCCGCCATGGATGCGCGGATGCTGATGGCGACGGAGCGCCGCATCCCCTGTCTGCCGTTCGACGGCGTCTGGATGTTCTCGAAGAAGTCTATCGACAAGTGGCGCAGCCAGCAGGCCCGCCGGGCGTAGCGGTGGTCCGCCGCGACACGGCGTGGGCGGTCCTCATCGAGTTCACG
>JBGPYK010000420.1:0-3314 GCA_041493245.1 Methylomirabilia bacterium
CACGTCATCACCGAGGCGGTCTCCCCCGGGATGCGCATCAGGATCGAGGTCGTGGACCCGCCGTACATGGCGCCGTAGTAGATGCCCGAGAGCATCACGATCGCGCGCGTGGCGTCGAGCCCGAACGTCACCGGCAGGAGCAGGCTGATGCCCGCCAGCGGCCCGACTCCGGGCAGCACACCGACGAGTGTCCCCACCACGCACCCCACGAACGCGTAGAAGAGGATCGGAGGTGAGAGCGCTACCGAGAAGCCGAGGGCGAGGTTCTGGAGCGTCTCGAGCATCAGCGGGACGTCACAGGCCGAAGGGGCCCCGGGGCAGCGGTGTTCGGAGCACCGTGTCGAAAAGATAGAAGGTGCCGAAGGCCATGCCGAGCGCGCAGGCCGCCGTGAAGAAGAGACGGCGGCGCTCCACGACGCCCAGGAGGAAGGCGAGCGCGACGGTCACGGTGATCCGGTAGCCGAGACGATCGAGCGCGAGCGCCGCGAAGGCGCAGACCGCGAGGATGGCGACCGCGTGTCGCCACTCCGACCAGCCGACCGTGCCCACCGGCTCGCTGTTCCCGCCCCGGAGCACGAGGATCGCGCCAAAGACGACCAGCGCTCCGGCGAGGACGACCGGCATGTACGCGGGACCGGGATTGTGCAGGCTGCCGAGCGGGAGCTTGCGGCTCTCCCAGAGCACCCCGAGGGCGAAGAGAACCAGGGCGCCCCCGCCGACGCGATCGGTCGTCAGCATGACCGCGCGATTCTAGCCGGGATCACGCACAAATACCACGCTCGAGCCGCATAATACGTGGGTCGCCTCATCCGCACGACATTGCTCTCGAAAGGAGCCCCACGATGGCAGCGACACCGGAAGGCCTGGACCCATCCATCAAGACGCGCGAGATCGTGTTCGAGGCCGACGTCTCCATGGTCACGCCGTTCCTCAAGCTCGCGACGGTGAGTCGCGCTGGAGGCGGCCACATGACCTTCGCCTCCGACGAGGGACCGTCGCTTGGCGGCCTCGGCTCGGCGCCCACGCCGCTCATGTACTTCAGCGCGGCACTGGCGTTCTGACTCATGACCCAAGTGTCCCGGTACGAGCACATGCTGAAGGTCACGATGAACACGATGCGGATGACGGTCGTCGCCCGCTATCGCGTCGAGGGCTCCGTGCTGAACGACACGGTCCAGGGCGCGATGCTCGGTGCCGAGACCGTGCTGGAGATCGACTCCCCCGACACTCCCGAGCGTGTCGCCCGCGTCGTCCGCAACGCCGAGCGCGGCTGCTTCGTCATGCAGGCGCTGCTCCACCCGGTCCCCATCCGCGCCCGCACGAAGCTGAACGGCAGCCCGCTACTGACGTTGTGAAGGGGGCATCGGTTCCGCTGCCAGCTGACCGAGCGCCCACGCGGCGGCGGTGCTGACCACGGCATCGTGATCGCCGGTCGCGCGCTCCAGCGCGGGCACGGCCCGCCGGTCGCCGCGGTTACCGAGGACGATGGCGGCGTTGCGCAGGAGACCGGAGCGGCGCGCGCGCCATAGCGCGCTCCGCCGGAAGCGGGCGCGGAAGGCCGCCTCGTCCAGCTCGAGCACCGCTTCCGGCGACGGCGTCTCCCGGGAGGCGAACGCCGGCTCCTTCGTGGTGGCCGCCTTGCGGTTCCAGGGGCACACCTCCTGGCAGACGTCGCAGCCGAACGCCCACGCCCCGATGCCCGGGCGGAGCGCCTCGTCGATGTCCCCGCGATGCTCGATGGTGAGGTACGAGATGCAGCGGCGGGCATCCAGGACATAGGGCGCGGTGAACGCCGCGGTGGGGCACGCGTCCAGGCAGGCCGTGCAGGTCCCGCAGTGGTCGGCGATCGCGGCGTCGAATGCCGGCTCGGCGGTCGTCAGCACGATGCCAATAAAGAAGTACGAGCCGAGGAACGGTGTAAGCAGGTTCGTGTTCTTGCCGATCCAGCCGAGGCCGGCCCGGGCGGCGAGATCGCGTTCGAGCACGGCGCTCGTATCGACCGCAGCGCGACTCCGGACCTCGGCACCGGCGGCGCGACCGATGAAAGCGCCGAGGGCTTCGAGCCGCGGACGCATCACGTCGTGGTAGTCGCGATTCCCCGCGTAGCGCGCGACTCGCATCGGCCCCGGACGCGACGTCTCCGTCTCACCTGGGTTATAACTCAGCCCCACGGCCACCACGGCGCGGACGCCGGGGAGAAGGAGCCCGGGATCGAGCCGCTCTCTGCGGGTGCGCGCGAGCCACTCCATGCCGCCCGCGCGTCCCTCGTCCAGCCAGCGCTCGAACGCCGCGCCGTGCGCCGGCGGCCCGGCCGGTCCGATGGCGGCAGCGTCGAACCCCAGGTGCCGGGCCTCGTCCTTGACCGCGGCGGCCAGCGCCATCGCGGTGAGCGTCACGTTCGTCTCGCCTTCACGATGAGATGACTCCGCGTGAGCGTCCGCCCGCCCTCCTCCAGGAACCGGATGTAGTGAAACCACCGGCCGTCCACCTTCCACCGCTCCCCCAGCCCCACCACCGCCGCCAGCGCCTCCTCCACGGAGCCGAACATCGTCACCTCGCGCTCCACTTCCAAGTGCTCGACGGCGAATCCGGCGCGGGTCAGAACGTCGCGCGCGTGATCCTCATCGTACGCGAAGCGCGAGGCCCGCCCGGTCTCGCGCCACTGATCCGTGTGGAAGGCGACGAAGGCGAGGACCCGGCCGCGGGCGAGCGCGCGCCCGGCCCGCGCGATGATCGCATCGGACATGCACAGGTGGGCGGCCACGAGGTCGGGCGCCCAGACGTCGTACTCCCCCGCTTCGGCGTCGGCGACCACGAACTCGACGTCGGCGAGCCCCGCCGCCGCCGCACGACGGCGCGCCTCGGCCAGCGACTCCGGAGCCCGGTCGATGCCGACAACGCGCCGGCACCATGGGCCGAGCGCCAGGGCAAGACGGCCAGCACCCGTCCCGACATCCAGCGCCGTCAGCTCGTCGAGTTGCTCGGTGACGACAAGCCGCCAAAACGCGGCACTCACGCCCGGCGGAGGATTCATCATTCGTTCGCCTTGCCGATACAACCTCAGCCAAGGTCCGCGGCGGGGAGGGGGACGGAGGCCACTACAAAAACCGACGTACAGTCGACGAGCGGTTTTTGTGGTGGCCTCCGTCCCCCTCCCCGGCCGCGCGCCAGCTAACCGGTCACCGCGCCTTCCGACGCCGACGACACGAGGCGCGCGTACTTCGCCATCACGCCCCAGGTGTAACGGGGCTTCGGGTGCTTGACGGCCTTCAAGCGTTTGCTCAGCTCCGCCGCTGACAGCTCGACGTTGAGCA
>JBGPYK010000136.1:0-6405 GCA_041493245.1 Methylomirabilia bacterium
AGTAACGACCAGCACAGGTTGGTGTGCGAACATGCCGTGAGATTTGCTCACAAAACCCAGTTTCGCGACAGAAACTAGACTAGGGGACTGGGACGGGGCAGGAAAACCCGCAGGCCGATCAAAAGGGGTCAGATGCTAGGCGGCGATTGAGCGGCGACTGAGGCGTACTCCGAGTACGCCGCAGGGAGCCGCGAAGGAGCCAACGACGCAGATGGCCCCTTTTCATCGGCCTGCCGGCTAGGGGCGCCAGCGACGGTCTAGGCCGCGGTATTGGATGGCCTCCGCGCAGTGCTCGGCGCGGATGGCGTCTGCGCCCTCCAGGTCGGCGATCGTACGCGCGACCTTGAGCACACGGTCGTGGCCACGGGCGGACAGGCCGAGCCGGCTCATCGCGCCCGCGAGCAGATGCTCGGCGTCACGGGGGACGGCGCAGCAGCGGCGGATCTGGCGGGCGGTCATCTCGGCGTTCACGCGGATGGCGGTGCCGCGGAGCCGCGCGCGCTGGCGCTCGCGCGCCGCTTCCACACGCTGGCGGATGAGCGCGGAGGCCTCGCCCGGAGGCGCGGCGAGGTCGGCGTGGGCGAGCGCGGGCAGCTCGACGTGCAGATCGATGCGGTCGAGGAGCGGGCGGGAGAGGCGGCCGAGGTACCGGCTGCGCTCCGCCGGCGTGCAGAGGCAGTGGTCGAGCGAGGGACAGCCGCGCCGGCAGGGATTGGCTGCCGCGACGAGCTGGAAGCGCGCGGGAAAGTCGCCGATGCCGGTGGCGCGGGCGATGATCACGCGGCCGTCCTCAAGGGGCTGGCGGAGCGACTCGAGGACGTGCTGGGGGAACTCCGGCAGCTCGTCCAGGAACAGGACGCCGAGGTGGGCCAGCGTGACCTCGCCGGGATGCGGCGGGCTGCCGCCGCCGATGAGTCCCGCGACCGAGATCGTGTGATGCGGCGCGCGGAAGGGTCGCGCGTGCACGAGAGCGGCGCCGGCGGTGAGCAGTCCAGCGACGCTCCAGATCGTCGACACCTCGATGATCTCGTCGCGGCCGGGGGCGGGCAGGATCGTCGTGAGCCGGCGCGCGAGCATGGTCTTGCCGCCGCCCGGCGGCCCGATGAGGAGGACGTTGTGGGCGCCGGCGGCGGCGATCTCGAGCGCCCGCTTGGCGTGGGCCTGGCCGCGGACGTCGGTGAAATCGGTGTCGTCAACCGCGGGCTGCGGCGCCCGCGCGGGCGCGGGCGGGGCCTCCTCGACCTCGCCGTTGAGGAGGGCGACCGCCTCGCGGAGCGTGGCGGCGGTGAGGGCGCGCACCCCGTCGACGGCCGCGGCCTCGGCGCGGTTGCCGACCGGGACGAGCAGCATCCCGATCCCGCGCTTGCGGCAGGCGAGGGCGACCGCGAGCGTCCCGCGCACCGGCTGGATCTGTCCGTCGAGCGCCAGCTCGCCGACGACGGCGAAGGGCTCCGCGCGCGGCTTGAGGAGACCCGTCGCGGCAAGGATGCCGAGGGCGATCGGCAGGTCGAAGGACGCGCCCTCCTTGCGGAGGTCGGCGGGAGCGAGGTTGACGGTGATGCGGTCGGAGGGAAACGCGAAGCTCGCGTTGCGGATGGCGGTGCGCACGCGCTCGCGGCTCTCGCGGACGGCAGAGTCGGGCAGGCCGACGGTGGTGAAGGCCGGCAGCCCGCTGGCGACGTCGACCTCGACGCGCACCAGCACGGCTTCGACGCCGAGCAAGGCAGCGGACAGCACACGCGCGAGCATGTGACGATCTTCGGCGCCGAGCACTCAGCACGTCAATGTCCCGGATGCGATACGCCAGGAGGGGTCGTGAGGGCGCCCGCGCCGGAGGTGGTTTGACGCGTGCAAACGGTGATAAAGTCCTGGACGCGATGTCGCGAGAGCTTCGCGCCGCCGAGGGGGTCGAGTCGTCGCAGGTGATACGGCCCGTCATTCTCGTCGTCGATGACGACAACGGGCTGCGGGAGTCCTTCCGCCTCATCCTGGAGGACAACTACGAGCTGCTCGAGGCGGTCGACGGGCGCCAGGCCATCGAGATCGTCCGGACCAGCGAGGTCGACCTCGTGCTCCTCGACATCCGCCTGCCCGGAATGGACGGCATCGAGGTCCTCGAGCGGATCAAGGCCATTGACGAGCAGGTGGAGGTGGTCCTCGTCACCGCCGTGAAGACCCTGCGCACGGCGGTGGCGGCGATGAAGCTCGGCGCGTTCGACTATCTGACCAAGCCCTTCGAGGATGACGAGATCCTCGCCGTCGTGCGCCGGGCGCTGGAGAAGCGCTCCCTCGAGCGCGAGGTGGTCTTCCTCCGGTCCGAACTGGCGCGCCGTCCCGAGTTCGGCGAGATCGTGGGCGGCCACGCCGAGGTGCAGAAGCTGTTCCGCCTCATCGCCCAGGTGGCCCGCACGTCGACGACGGTGCTGATCACGGGCGAGAGCGGCACCGGCAAGGAGCTGATCGCGCGGGCGATCCACCGGCAGGGGCCCCGCCGGGACAAGCCGTTCGTGGCCGTGAACCCCGCTGCGCTCTCCGAGACGCTGCTCGAGTCCGAGCTGTTCGGCCACGAGAAGGGCTCCTTCACCGGCGCCTTCCAGCGCAAGCTCGGCAAGCTCGAGATGGCCCAGGGGGGCACGCTCTTCCTCGACGAGATCGGGACCCTCAAGCCGGAGCTCCAGAGCAAGCTGTTGCGGGTCCTCCAGGAGCGCGAGATCGAGCGGGTCGGGGGGACCCGGACCATCCGGATCGACGTCCGCGTCATCGCGGCGACCAACGTCGATCTCAAGCAGGCGGTCGCCAACCAGACGTTCCGGGAGGACCTCTACTACCGACTGAACGTCCTCCCCATCGCGGTGACCCCGCTACGCGAGCGCCGGACCGACATTCCGCTGCTCGTCGAGCATTTCATCCGCCGCTACAACGCGGAGATGAACAAGCGGATCGAGGGATTGTCGCCGGAGGCCCTGGCCGTCCTCGGCGACTACCCGTGGCCCGGCAACGTGCGGGAGCTGCAGAACATCATCGAGCGGCTGGTGGGGCTGGTGGACACGCCCGTCATCGGGGTCAACGACCTGCCGATGGACCTGCTCCTGCCGGACCACACCCTCCGTCTCCGCCACGCCGAGACGCTGCCCCTCCGGGAGGCGACAGAGGAGTTCGAGCGCCAGATCGTCCTCCGCGTGCTGGAGCGCGTGCGCTGGAACAGGAGCGAGGCGGCGCGGGTTCTGGGGATACACCGCAACTCGCTCAAGACAATGCTTGCCCGCTGGGGGCTCGGCACCCGGCCCGACGACTGATGCACGGTCGTGCAGCAACTTGTGCTCAACTCGTACAGCGCCGTGAAGTTGCGGCAGGATCACAGATCTTCAGGCCGGCGCAGCGCGCCGCCGCGCGCGGTGCACAAGATCGGTTCATGAACGCCCCGTCGTCGGCTCTCACAATTGCGAAAATCGGCCGAGAATCTGCAGATTCTACACATTGCACATCTGGCCGGAGTGTTGCTCTTGGTCACCTCCGAATGCTGAACGGATCTCTCGTGAGGAGAGATCCGAACCTCAAGGAGGAGACGAATGGCAAAGCTCTGGGCGGCACTCCTGATCGTCGCGTCGTTTCTCATGCTGGCGCCCGTCATCGAGTCGGGGACGTCGGAGTCGACGCAGTTCTTCCAGGCGATCGGAACGGCAGACGGCGGCGGCGGCGGGGGATAGACGACCGCTCGACGACGCGAGCGCGCAGCCGCCGCGTCATGGTGTTGGGGAGAAAGGGGGTCTCGTGCCCCCTTTCTCTCTTGTTCTTGCTCGCTGTTCTACTCGTCGTTGCCAGCCGCGCCCAGGCGCAGGAGCCGAAGGACGCCGGCGGGCGCGCCCTTGTTGGCAGCCTGTACCGTCGTCCCCTCGGCAACGAGCCGTCAACCCTCGATCCGGCGCGCATCAACGATGTCTACAGTCGCTCGGTCGCGCAGCAGCTCTTTGACGGTCTTGTCCAGTTCGATCAGACTTTGACGATTGCTCCAGCGCTGGCCCAGTTCTGGAAGTCGTCGCGCGACGGGTTGACGTGGACGTTCACGCTGAAGAAGGGCGTCAAGTTTCACCACGGGCGCGAGGTAACGGCGGATGACGTCGTCTACTCCTTCACCCGCATCCTGGACCCGAATACGCGATCGGGGGCTGCGGATCTCTTCGTCAATATCATGGGCGCCCAGGAGTTCAGGGAGGGACGCGCCACCCGCGTCGCGGGTCTCACGGTGCTCGACCGCTACACCGTGCGCGTAACGCTGAGCGAGGCGTTAGCGCCTTTCGCCTCCATCCTCGCCGTCGGGCACGCCAAGATCGTCCCCCGCGAACTCGTCGAGCAGCAAGGCGAAGCCTTCGGCACGCGCCCGGTCGGCACCGGCCCGTTCACCTTCGTGCGCTGGGACCGCGGCAAGGAGATCTTGCTGGCCGCCAATCCCGACTACTTCGACGGCATGCCGAAGATCACGCGGCTCGTCTACCGCATCTTCCCCGGCGAGAACTTCGACGCGATGTACTCGGAGTTTTCTCGGGGTCAGCTCGAAGACAGCCCGATCCCGACGTCGGACTACCGACGCATCCTCGGCCTGACCAACCAAATCTACGTCAAGCGCCCGATGTTCAGCGTGCGGTTCTATGGCCTCAACCGTCGGCTCAAGCCGCTCGACGACCGACGGATCCGCCAGGCGTTGATCCACGCCATCGATCGGACGGCCGTGGTCGACGAGGTCTTCCTCGGGCGCTACGTCCCCGCGCGTGGCGTCCTACCCCCCGGAACCCAGGGATACAACCCCAAGCTCCGTGGCTACGCCTATGATCCCCCGAAAGCTCGTGATCTCCTGGCCCAGGCCGGGTATCCCGGTGGCCGCGGGCTGCCGCCCATCGCAATCTGGTCGAGCGTGAGGGACCGCGTCGTGGTGGAACACGCGCAGCTCAAACGCTACCTGGAAGCCGTCGGGTTTCAACCCGAGTTCCACTACGAGACCGACTGGCCGACGTTCTCGCGGATGCTCGGGGATGGGAAGCTTCCGGTCTTTCTCTATGCGTGGTACGCCGACGTGCCGGACCCCGACAATTTCCTCACCAAGCTGTTCCACTCCCGCAGTCCACGGAACTTCTCCGGCTATAGCAACCCGGCTATCGACGATCTTCTCGCCCGCGCCCGCGACGAGCGCGACGTCCTACGCCGCGTGGAGTTGTATCGGCGGGCGGAGCAAGCGATCATCGACGACGCCCCGATCATCCCGTTCTGGCACTACACCTACGAGCGGATCTTCCAGCCGTACGTGCGCAGCGTCGAGGTCAACGGCCTCGGCGATCCCTACATTCCGCTGCGCAAGATCTGGCTGGACCGACCCCGTTGAGGTCAGCGCTCCGACGAGATCTTCCTCGGCCGTTTCGTGCCCGCCCGCGGGATCCTGCCCCCCGGCCTGGGATACAATCCTAAGCTGAGGAGCTACAGTCATCACCCCCAATGGATACGCGACCTGCTCGCCGAGGCGGGTTATCCCGGCGGGCGCGGACTGCCAGCGGCGCCGGGAGGTGTATTGGCGCCGGGCCGAGCAGCTCATCCTCGACGATGCGTCGATCCTCCCCATCTTGCCCTACACCTACGACCAACTGTTCCAGCGGTACGTGCGTAACGTCGAAGTGAACGGGCTCGGGGATGCGTACATTCCCCTGCGAAAGATTTGGTTGGAGCGACGGGGATGACCTTGCGCTTCACGTCGCTCCGCGCCCGGCTGCTCTGCGGCACGCTTCTCGTCATCGTCCTTGTCATGGCCACCGTCATGGCGGTGGTCGAGCACCGGCAGCGCGTGGCGATCATCGGCGAGGTCGAGCGGCGCGGCGAGAGCCTGGCCCAGAGCCTGGCCGCCATGTCGCACGGCCCGCTGCTGCTCTACAACTTCACCGCGCTCGAGCAGAACGCCGCCCGTGTCAGCGCCGAACCCGACGTCGTCTACGCGATCGTCCTGGACGCCGACGGGCGCGTCGTCGCGCACAGCCGGCACTCCGAGCGGGTCGGCCTGTCGCTCGGCTCCGCCGTCGACCGGCGCGCCGCCGAGGCACAGGGGCCCGTGACGCAAACGACGGTGTTGGCCGAGACCGGCGACGCGATCTACGATTTCGCGGTGCCGGTCCAGGTCGACCGCCAGAAGTGGGGGACCGTCCGGGTCGGTCTCTCGAAGCGGCGGATGGACGCCGAGATCCGCCGGACGCGGTGGGAGTTGGGCGCGCTGACGGTGGTGATGCTGGTCATGGGGGGTCTCGGCGCCGCCCTGGTGGCGGCGCGCATCGCCGACCCCGTCCGCCAGCTCGCCGAGGGCGCCGCCGCCGTCTCACGGGGCGAATTGGATCAGCGCATCGAGCCGTCGACGGTCGACGAGATCGGGGG
>JBGPYK010000550.1:0-2453 GCA_041493245.1 Methylomirabilia bacterium
CGCTCAACGTACAGGGAGTACGCCTCGCGTGCGGCCGGCGGGCGCCGCCTCGCATCTGGACCTTTTTGAGCAGCCTGCAGACGCCTTACGAAAATGAGGCGTTTGCCGGATTCCATGCGCCCGCCCGAACGGACTACCGTACGCCCGGACAGAACGCATGTTCGGTGGGAGGTTCGGCGTGGCGATCGAGGCGAGATATCCGCAGATCCTGACAGCGGCGGCGCAGAGTTTCGCTCGGCGCGGCTTCCATCAGGCCTCGATGCGTGAGATCGCGCGCGCCGCCGGTCTGTCGCTCGCCGGTCTCTACCATTACATCGGAGGCAAGGACGAGTTGCTCTTCCTCGTGCTCGACCGTGCCCTCGACACGCTGCTCGCAGGGCTCGAGGAGTCGCTCGCGGTAGCACGCACGCCCGAGGGCAAGCTCCTGGCCCTGATCCGCACGCACCTGGACTTTGCGTTCCATCACCCGGCCGAGCTGCGGATCATCAACCGCGACCACGAGCTGCTCGCCGAGCCGCGCCGCGCCGAGATTGCCGCCACGCGCCGGTCCTACGTGGAGCGCGGCTTGGCGATCCTCCGCGAGCTGGACCCCCACGAGCGCTCGGGCGACGACCTGCTCTCGGCGACCAACCTCCTCCTCGGGATGCTGAACGGCATCGGGCGCCCACCCTTCATCCGGTCGAGTGACGACGCGCGCAGTCTCTCCGGCACGGTGGGGGCGCTCTTTCTCTACGGATTCCTGGAGCGCTCCGGCGTCGGCGACGCTCCCGCCCACGTCCTCGGAGGCCGGTATGACGAGTGACGCGATCATCGAGCGGTGCCGCGATCTCGCGGCGCAGCCCCTGGGCGCGGTGGCGCAGGCGTGGAAGGCGGCGCACCCCGGCGGCCGCGCGGTCGCGGCGTACCCGGTGTGGGCGCCGGCCGAGATCATCCACGCTGCCGGCATGCTGCCGCTGGCGCTGCTCGGCGGCGGCACGTCGGTCGAGCTGACGCACGCCGATGCGCGCTTCCAGTCGTTCGTGTGCTCGATCGCCAAGTCGAGTCTGGAGCTGGGGTTCCAGGGGCTCGTCCAGGGCGTCGACGGCTTCGTCTTCTCGAACATCTGCGACGTGGCCCGCAACCTGAGCTCGATCTACCAGCGCAACTTCCCGGACGTCCACGTCGAGTACCTCCACCTCCCCCAGAACTCGACCTCGCCGGCGGCGGCGGCGTACGCGGCGGGCGAGTTGCGGCGGCTGGCCGCGGGCCTCGAGCGCACATTCGGCGTCGCCGTCACCGACACCGCGCTGGCGAAGTCGATCGAGGTCTACAACGTGCTCCGGGCGGCGGTGCGCACCCTCTACGCCTTCCGGATCGAGGCGCCTGAGAAGCTGTCGACGTCCGAGCTGTACCTCATCCTCCGCGCGGCCACGCTGGCGCCCCCCGAGGAGACGATCGCCCGACTCGATGCGCTCCTCGCGGCCCTTCCCGAGCGACCGGGGCGCCGGCAGGACCGCATGCGGGTCGTCGTCGAGGGCGCCTTCTGTGAGCAGCCGCCGCTCGGCCTGCTCGAGGTCCTGGAGGAGGCCGGCTGCTACGTCGTCGAGGACGACTTGTTCCTCGGCTGGCGATGGTTCACGGGCGACGTCCCCACCGACGGCGACCCGTTCGAGCGGCTGGGCACCGCCTACCTCGACCGGGCCGTGCCGTCGTCCACGCGGCACGAGAGCCGGCAACACCGCTCGGCGGGACTCATCGAGAAGGTGCGGCGCGCGCGGGCCGACGCCGTGGTCTTCACGCCTGCCAAGTTCTGCGAGCCGGCGCTGTTCGACTACGTGCTCATGAAGCAGGGGCTCGACCGCGCCGGCATCCCGCACATGATCGTCGAGTTCGAGGAAAAGATGTGGACGTTCGAGCGGACACGCAATGAGATCGAGACGTTCGTCGAGTCGATGCTTTTCGACTAGCAGGGCGATGAAAACGGCGCATCTGCTTCGTTGGCTCGGTCGGCTCCTCCCTGCGGCGTACTCGGAGTACGCCTCAGTCGGGCCTCCCTCGCCGCCTCGCATCTGCACCGTTTTGATCGCCCTCTGGGTTCGGACGTTGAGACGTGACGCTAGGAGATACCAATGGCGGGTGTTGTGACGGAACGGCAGTACCAGGGGCGGGTGCATGCGCTGTCGCGGCAGCTCATGTTGGAGTGGATGGGGGAGCTGTCGCGGGCGGAGGCGGAGGGGGTGCCAACGGCGGCGTTGATGATTTCGGGGAACTGCGTGGAGCTGCTGCGCGCCTGCCACGTGTTGCCGATGTTCCCGGAAGTCACGGCGCTCCAGAACGCCATCCGGCACAAGTCCCTGCCGCTCATCCTCAAGGCCGAGCAGGCCGGGTACTCGAGCGACAACTGCGCGTACGTCAAGGCGGACATCGGTCTCTTCCTCGAAGGCGGGATGGGGCCGGGCAAGCCGATCCCCTTC
>JBGPYK010000320.1:0-4009 GCA_041493245.1 Methylomirabilia bacterium
ACAGCGGCCGCAGACGAGTAGCACGTTGGAGAGCGCCAGGCCGGCCTCGCGCTCGATGATGCCGCCCTGCCGCAGCTTCTGCGTGGGCCGCTGGTGCTTCTTCATCATGTTGACCTTCTCGACGATGACGCGCTCGGCCTCGCGCAGCACACGGAGCACCTTGCCCCGCTTGCCCCGCTCGCGGCCGGCGATGATGGCGACCGTGTCGCCCTTGCGGATGTGCGGCATCAGAGCACCTCCGGCGCGAGCGAGATGATCTTCGTGAACTGCCGCTCGCGCAGCTCGCGCGCCACGGGCCCGAAGATCCGGGTGCCTACCGGGTTCTCGTCGGCCTTGATGAGGACCACGGCGTTGCGGTCGAAGCGGATGTAGGAGCCGTCCTTCCGGCGGACCTCCTTGACGGTGCGGACGACGACGGCGCGAGCCACCTCGCCCTTCTTCACGGTGCCGTCGGGCGCCGCTTCCTTCACCGCCACGATGACGGTGTCCCCGAGCGAGGCGTACCGCTTGTTGGCGCCGCCCATCACGCGGATGCACTGGACCTTCTTGGCTCCGGAGTTGTCCGCGACCTCCAGCATCGAGCGGGGCTGGATCATCGCCCTACGACACGCGGCTCACGATGGAACGGATCCGCCAGCGCTTCTCCTTCGACATCGGCCGGGTCTCCTCGATGACGACCCGATCCCCGACCCGGCTTTCGTTCCGCTCGTCGTGCGCCTTCAGCTTCTTGGACATCCGGATGACACGCTGATAGCGAGGATGGCGGTAGACCCGCTCGATCTTCACCACCCGCGTCTTCTGCATGGCGTCGCTGACCACGACGCCTTCCCGGGTCTTCCTGTCGCCCACGGCCCCTACCCTTTCTTCTCGGCGCCCGCGGCCGACAGCTCGCTCCGCTCGCGCAGCATGGTGTGTGCGCGGGCGAGGTCGCGCCGCACGTGGCTCAGCCGCGACGGGTTCTTGGCGACCCCCATCGACAGCTGAAACCGCAGATTGAAGATCTCCTCCGTCAACTCGCGCGCACGCTGCCGGATCTCGTCCTCCGACAGGTCGCGCCACTTGGCCGCTTTCATCGTTCGCTCCTCGTCCGATCCCCGCGGATCACCAGCTCAGAGCGCCCGCACCCGCGTCACGAACCGCGTCGCGATGCCGATCTTCTGGCCGGCGGTCCGGAACGCTTCGCGCGCCACGTCCTCGGCGACGCCCTCCATCTCGTAGAGGATGCGGCCCGGCTTCACGACCGCGACCCACCCCTCGGGGTTCCCCTTGCCCTTGCCCATCCGCGTCTCCGCGGGCTTCTTGGTGATGGGCTTGTCCGGGAACACGCGGATCCACACCTTGCCGCCCCGCTTGAGACTACGGGTGAGGGCCACGCGGGCGGCCTCGATCTGGCGGTTGGTGACCCACCCCGGCTCCAGCGCCTTGAGCCCGTAGTCACCAAACGATAAGGTCGAGCCGCGCTGGGCCTTTCCCCGCATGCGGCCGCGCTGGGTCTTGCGGTACTTCACGCGCTTGGGCATCAGCATGGCGCGTGACCTCTTAGGCTTCCGCGGGGACTTTCGCCAGCACTTCGCCCTTGAAGATCCACACCTTCACGCCGATGGTGCCGTACGTCGTGTGGGCCGTGGCCTGTCCGAAGTCGATGTCGGCGCGGATCGTGTGCAACGGCACGCGACCGTCACGGTACCACTCGCGCCGCGCGATCTCGCCGCCGCCCAAGCGGCCTGCGCAAGCGATGCGGATGCCGTCGGCGCCGAGCCGCAGGGCGGAGGTGACCGCCTTCTTCATCGCGCGACGGAAGGCCACCCGCTTCTGGAGCTGCAGCGCCACGTTTTCGGCCACGAGCTGGGCGTCCAGCTCGGGATGGATGACCTCCTCGATGTTGAGGTAGATCTCCTTGACCGTCCGCTGCTGCAGCTCGTTCTTGAGCCGCTCGACCTCGGCGCCCTTGCGGCCGATGATGATCCCCGGACGCGCCGTCGCGATGGTGATCCGCGCGCGGTTGGCCGAACGCTCGATGTCGATGCGCGCGATCCCCGCGTGGTAGAGCTGGTCCTTGATGTACCGCCGGATCTTGACGTCCTCGTGCAGGAGGTTCGCGTAGTTCTTCGTGGCGAACCACCGCGAGCTCCACGTGCGGGTCGAGCCGAGGCGGAAGCCGACCGGATGCGTCTTCTGGCCCATGCTTAGTCCTTCTCCTTCGTCGACTTCCGTTTTGCGCCCACCCCGCGCCGTCGCGGAGCCGCCACCCGCGCCGCGGCGTTGACCTCGTCGGTGACGCCGATCGTGAGGTGGCTCGTCCGGTGCTTGATGAAGAAGGCACGGCCCATCGCCCGCGGCTGCACGCGCTTCAGCGAGGGCCCGCCGTCGGCCGTCGCGCGCACGATGCGGAGGGCGTCGAGATCACGGACCTGGTGGTTGTGCTCGGCGTTGGCCACGGCCGACCGCAGCACTTTCTCGATGAACCGGGCGGCGATGCGCGGCGTGTACTGCAGGGTGGCCAGGGCCTCACCCACCGATTTGTCGCGGATCTGCTCGAGGACGAGCTGCGCTTTGCGGGCCGAGACCCGGACGAAGCGGGCGCGCGCCAACGTCTGCATCACCCTACGCCTTCCCCGTCGGCGAGGTCGCCGCCTTCTCGGAGGAGCCGTGCGCCCGGAACGTCCGCGTCAGCGCGAACTCCCCGAGCCGATGCCCGACCATGTTCTCGGTGACGTACACCGGGATGAACTTCCTGCCGTTGTGCACGGCCAGCGTGTGCCCCACGAATTCCGGCATGACCGTCGACCGGCGCGACCACGTCTTCAAGACCTTCTTCTGCCGGCTGCGGTTCAAGTCGTCGACGCGCGCCATGAGTTTCTCGTCGACGTACGGTCCCTTCTTCAGCGAGCGACCCATCGTGACTCCTACTTCGTCCGTCGGGTGACGATGTTGCGGTCCGAGGGCCGGGCGCCGCGGCGGGTCTTGTAACCCTTCGTCGGCTTGCCCCACGGCGTCATCGGGTGGTTGCCCTTGCCCTTCCCTTCGCCGCCGCCCATGGGATGGTCCACGGGGTTCATCACGGTCCCGCGCACGGTCGGCCGGAACCCGAGCCACCGCACGCGCCCGGCCTTCCCGACGGACACGTTTTCGTGATCGAGGTTGCCGACCTGTCCGACCGTCGCCATGCACTCCACGGCGACGCGCCGCACCTCGCCAGAGGGCAGCTTGAGCGTTGCCCGGTCCCCCTCCTTGGCCAGGAGCTGGGCCTGGGTGCCAGCGCTCCGGCACATCTGGGCGCCGCGGCCCGGTTGCAGCTCAACGTTGTGGACCAGGGTGCCGACCGGGATGTTCCGAATCGGCAGCGCGTTGCCCGGCAGGATGTCGGCCTGGGGGCCCGACGTCACGACGTCGTCGACCTTGAGGCCGAGCGGCGCGATGATGTAGCGCTTCTCGCCATCGCGATAGTGGAGCAGGGCCAGCCGGGCCGAGCGGTTCGGGTCGTACTCGATGGCGGCCACCCGCGCGGGAATCCCGAACTTCTCCCGCCGGAAGTCGATCTGGCGCAGCATGCGCTTGGCCCCGCCGCCCCGGTGGCGCACGGTGATCCGCCCGTAGACGTTGCGCCCGTTCGTGCGCCGCTTCGGCAGCAGCAGGCCCTTCTCCGGCTCCTTCTTCGTGATCTCCTCGTACGTCACGTACGTGAGATACCGGCGGGCCGGCGACGTCGGCTTGACGGTGCGGATGCCCATTACGCCCCCTCGACCAGCTCGATCTTGTGACCGGGCTGAAGCGTGACGATCGCCTTCTTCCAGTCCCGACGGCGACCTTCGTGACGACCCATCCGCTTGAGTTTCCCCTCGAACGACGCCGTACGCACCGCGGCCACCTTCACGTTGAACACCGTCTCCACGGCGGTCCGGATCTCCACCTTGTTGGCGTCCGGCCGGACGCGGAACGTCACGGTGTTCTGCTCTTCCTTCTGCCGCATGCTCTTCTCGGTCATGATCGGCCGGAGGATGACCTCGCG
>JBGPYK010000126.1:0-6620 GCA_041493245.1 Methylomirabilia bacterium
AACCCGATGGACCCGTTGCGCGCGGCCATGCTGTTGATGCCGACGACCTCGCCCGCCATGTTGACGAGCGGCCCGCCCGAGTTGCCCGGGTTGATGGCGGCATCCGTCTGGATGAATTCGAAGGCCGCATTGGCGACGTTCAGCGGCGCGCCGCGCCGGCTGACGATCCCGAAGGAGACGGAGTGCTCGAGCCCGAACGGGTGCCCGAAGGCCAGGACGAACTCACCGACGCGGATCCGGTTGGAATCGCCGAGCGGGAGCACGGGCAGGCCCTGCACCCCGTCGATCTTCAGCACGGCGAGGTCGATGCGGTTGTCCTTGCCCAGCACCTTGGCCGTGAAGCGCCGGCCGTCGAAGAGCCGGACCTGCACGACACTCGCGCCCTCCACCACGTGGGCGTTGGTGACGATGATGCCGTCGGGGTCGATGATGAATCCGGAGCCCGCGCTGCGCCGGGGCTCGCTCTCGGGCTGGTTCTTCTCCGTGTCCTTGTCCCGCGTCGCGACCGGACGCTGGACCCGCACGTGGACGATCGGGGGCTTGACGCTCTCCGCCAGCCCGGCGAGCAGGTCGTTGAAGCGCGCCAGCTCGGGCGCGACCGCGGGGGCGGGCGCGGCCTTCGTCGTCGTGTCGGCCGCGCGCACGAAACCGGGGCCGAGGGCAAGGGACGCCAGGAGCAGCAGCAGGGCGAACCGAGTAAGCGTGCGCGCACTTCGCATGCGAATCCTCCTTGTGACCGGGCAAAGCCAGTATAGCGCCGCAATCAACCGCGGCCGACTGTGTATCCAGCCCGCGTCATCGGGAGCCCCTCCCC
The DNA here is from genome assembly GCA_041493245.1 of Methylomirabilia bacterium. Taxonomy (GTDB): domain Bacteria; phylum Methylomirabilota; class Methylomirabilia; order Rokubacteriales; family CSP1-6; genus DATHGT01. The sequence continues at coordinate 815 of JBGPYK010000126.1, forward strand.
CTTCGCGGGGAGGGGTTGGGGTGGGGGGCTGGGACAGTGGCGGCGGAGCACACCCCACCCCGGCTCGCTTCGCTCGCCGAACCTCCCCGTCAAGGGGAGGGTGGATGCACGCCCGCAGGGAGGGTCGTGCACTCCCGGCTCGCCGAGCCGCAGATCGTCAGCGGCGGCGCGTAGTACTGACCGTCGGAAAGCCGGCGCTCAAAGTGGCCGGGGACGAGGACGGTGCCGTGGACCGGGTCCGGCAGTTGGCGGTCGGGAACCCAAACGGAGTCAGGCCGCCACACCGTGGGCGGCGGCGCCTGCGGCACCGGCTTCGTCACCGAGCGCTCGAGCTGCTCGATCGACTTGCCGAGCGGCGTGCCCCCGCCAAGCTGCAGCACGATCACCAGAACACCGATGACGGTACCCGCCGCGAAGCCCCCCGCCGAGTAGCTACCGAGAGACTTCACGGACGAGGTGCCCGAGTTCCGGCAGCAGCAGTTTGTCGAGGGCGAGCCGGCACGCGTTGGGCGAGCCGGGCAGCGAGACGACGATGCGGCGCGCGTGGATGCCCATCTGGGCCCGGGAGAGCATCGCCGCGGCGCCGATCTCCTCGAAGGAGAGCATCCGGAACAGCTCGCCGAAGCCCGGGAGCCGTTTGTCGAGCATCGCCTCGACGGCTTCGAACGTGGAGTCACGCGAAGTGATTCCCGTGCCGCCCGTCATGATGATGACCTGCACGGCGGCGTCGGCCGAGGCCTCGCGGACGACGCGCTGCACCTCGGTGGGCTCGTCGCGGACGATGCTCGAGCCGATCACGCGATGACCCGCGGCAGCCAGCCGCTCACGGATCAGCGCCCCGCTCGTGTCGGTCTCGGGCGTCTTGGTGTCGGAGATGGTGAGGACCCAGCACCCGACCGTGCGTGGGGCGTGGGCTTTGTGGTCTTGCGGCGTGGCGGCGACGTCAGTCATCAGTTTTGGCGTCGGGGCGCCTTCGCCGGGCCACTTCGGTCATTGAAGGGCTCGCCTCGCGGCCCGACGCCGCTCACCTCGCACGGCGGCCCGACGGTCGGGCTCTCATCAGTCTGCGGCATCTCAGCGTGCGTCATAGGCCCGAGCCAGCACCTCGACGATGTGCAGGACGCGCACGTCGCGGCCGCGCTCGCGCAGCCCCTGCTGGATCTGGAGGATGCATCCCGGGTTCGCCGTGACGACGGCCTCGGCGCCCGTCGCCAGGACGTGGTTCACCTTCCGGTTCAGGAGCCGCGTGGCCATCTCGGGCTGCGTGAGGTTGTAGATGCCGGCCGAGCCACAGCACCAGTCCGACTCCACGAGATCGACGACCTTCAGGCCGGGGATCTGGGCGAGGAGCTGGCGTGGCTGAACGCGGATCTTCTGGCCGTGAACCACGTGACAGGGATCGTGGTACGTGATCGTCATCGGCACCGGGCCAAGCTGCCCGCGCAGAGGCTCGTGCGCCAGGAACTCGGAGACGTCCTGGACCGATCGGGCAAAGCCCACCGCGCGCTCCGCATACGCCGGCTCGCCGGCCAGCAGCGTGCCGAAGGCCTTCATGTGGGCGCCGCACCCCGACGTGTTCACGACGACGGCATCCGCCCGCAGCCGCGCGAACGCGTCGATCGTCCGCTTCGCCATCTGCACCGCGCGCGCGTGATCGCCGCCGTGGGCGTTGAGCGCGCCGCAGCAACCCTGTCCCGGCGGCACGACGACTTCCCAGCCGTTGAGCGCGAGGATCCGCGCCGTGGCGCGGTTGTGGGCGCCGAAGACCACCGACTGGACGCAGCCCTCGAGCAGGGCGACGCGCCCGCGTCTCGTGCCTTCGGCCGGCGTGAGCGGCGGCAGCGGCCGGCGCTCGGTGGCGGGCGGCATCGAGGGCAGGAGATGCTCCCACGCGGAAAGCGTCCCGGGCAGCACGCGCGCGAGACCCGTCGCGCGGACCAGGCGCTGAAGCCCGCTCGCCTCGTACGCGCGCATGGCGGTGGCGGCGGCGTGGAGCATCGCCGGATGCCCGAGCAGCAAGTCGAAGTTGAGCCAGCGGAAGAGCCGCCGCGACACCGTGCCCGGGCGCGCGCGCTCGATCTCCGCCTTCGCGGCCTCGATGAGCTGACCGTAGGGCACGCCCGCCGGACAGACCGTCTCGCACGCGCGGCAATCGAGACAGAGGGACAAATGGCTCACCGCCGAATCGCTCATCGCCATCCGCCCCTCGGCGAGCGACTTGATGATGAAGATGCGGCCCCGCGGCGAATCCATCTCCGTGCCCAACTCGGCAAACGTCGGGCAGGAGGCGAGGCAGAGCCCGCAGTGTACGCACTGGTTGACGCCCTCGACGGACAGCCCGTGGAGCGACAGCGGTCCCGCGGGGCGGCTCGGAGCCTCGAACGTCACCTGGGCCATGGCGCTCAGATCCCGGCCACGAAGCGCCCGGGGTTCAGGATATTCCGCGGATCGAGTTGGGCCTTGATGCGCTGCATGATCCGGCCGGCGGCGCCGGCATCGTCCCAGACCGGCAGCTCCGACTTCACCGCGAGCGGCGCCCACTCGAGGACCGCGTGGCCCCCGCCGCCCCGCGCGATCCCGCGCCAGTCCGCAAGCGTGGCCGCCACCGGCGTCAGCTCCTGCCGCTCGCGGGGCGAGAACAGCGCCGCCTGCACGACGCCGACGCCCGCATGGGCGGAGCACGCGCAGAGCAGACCGCGTGCGCGGGCCGCGACAACGGCCTGCTCCATCACGTCACCCACCTGCGTTGGCAGCGCGGACAGGCGCATGACGGCGGCCGGCGTGCCGCCGAACGCGGCCGCCGCCGCGTTCGCGAGCCGACCCCACGTCTCCGCGGGCATCGGCTGGACCTCGGCGCCTCCCAGCGGGGTGGCGAGAGACGCCAGCTCAGCGCACTGCCAGTCGACCTGTTCGCGAAGGCCGTCGAAGCCCACGACGAGCGCCGCGCCTCCGGTCGTCGCTGCGGGCTCGAGGCTCCGGGCGGCGTTGGCATCGAGCAGCTCCAGCGCGTTCGGGATGAGGTCGGAGGCCATCACGGCGCGGGCAGCGATCGCGCCGTCCTTGAGCCGTTCGAACCGCACGCAGACGAGCCGCTCGTCCTCCGGCAACGGGCGGAGCTTCACGGTGACGTCGACCATGATGCCGAGCGTGCCGTACGATCCGACGAAGAGCTTCGGCAGGTCGTAGCCCGCGACGTTCTTGACGACCTTGCCGCCGGCGCGCACGACCGCGCCCTCGGCCGTGATCACCGTCATGCCGATGACGAGATCACGCGCGGTGCCGTAGAGGTGACGGCGGGGCCCCGACGCGTTGGCGGCCATGACGCCGCCCAGGGTCGCGCGGTCGGCGTCCGGCGGGTCGAGCGAGAGCCACTGCCCGCGCGCCCGAAGCGCCGCCTGGAACGCCGAGACGGTCATCCCCGCCTCCGCCGTGGCCGTGAGGTCGCCGGGCTCGTGCTCGACGAGCCGGTTGAGCCGCGCGAGACCGAGGACGATGCCGGAGCGGACGGGTGCGGTCGGGGTCCCGACGGCGGTTGCGGTGCCTCCGCCCCAGGGCACGAGGGGAATCTCGGCGGCGGCGGCCAGCTCGACGATCACGCGCAGCTCATCCAGCGAGCCGGGGAACACGGCCGTCTCCGGAGTTCTGCCTTCGACGACATACGGAGACAGCTCCACGCCCGAGAGGACATTGGCGGGACCGACGACGGCGCGGAACTTGTCGAGCGGCACGGGCTGCACGGGCCAAAAACGCGCCCGCGCTAGAAGCGCTGGGCGAGGCCTTTCTCTTCGATCGGGTGAGGCCGGTAGGCGACGGGCCCCACTTCCACGCACGACTTCTTCGTGGGAAACACCTTCCCGGGATTGCAGAGACCGGTCGGGTTGAAAGCATTCTTCAGCCGCTGCATGAGGGCCAGGTCGGCGGCCGAGAAGATGAACGGCATGAAGTCCGCCTTCTCGAGCCCGATCCCGTGCTCGCCGGAGATGGAACCACCGACCTCCGCGCAGAGCTTCATGATCTCGGCCCCCGCCTCGACGACACGCGCCTCCTCCCCCGGCCGGCGCGGATCGTAGAGGATGTTCGGGTGGAGGTTGCCGTCGCCGGCGTGGAAGACGTTGCCGACGCGCAGTCCGTGGGCGGCGACGATCTCGTTCACGCGGCGGAGGACGTAGGGTAGCTTGGTTCTTGGAATCACGCCGTCCATGACCATGTACGCCGGCGACACCCGGCCGTAGGCGCCGAAGGCCGATTTGCGTCCCTTCCAGAGCAGGGCGCGCTCCGTCTCGTCCCTGGCCGTGCGCACCTCGCGCGCCCCCGCGTCGCGGCACGCCTGGACGATGCGCTCGCCCTGCGTCTCCATCCCGACCCGGAGGCCGTCCAGCTCCACGAGCAGCGCCGCGGCGGCGTCCCGCGGATAGCCGCAGCCGAACGCGTCCTCCACCGCCTGGATAGTCAGCTGGTCGATCATCTCGACGGCGGCGGGGACGAGGCCGCGCGCGATGATCTCCGAGACCGCGGCGGAGGCCTGATCGACCTCGTCGAAGACGGCGAGGATGGTCTTCACCGCCTGTGGCTTCCTGAGGATCCTGACCACGACCTTGGTCGCGATCCCAAACGTGCCTTCCGAGCCCACGAAGACACCCACGAGGTCGTAGCCGAGCGCGTCGCGCGTCTTGCCGCCAAGCCAGACGATCTCGCCGTCGGGCATGACGACCTCGAGCCCGAGCACGTGGTTCGTCGTCACGCCGTACTTCAGCGTGTGCGGCCCGCCGGAGTTGTTGGCGATGTTCCCGCCGATCGTGCACGCCTGCTGGCTGGAAGGGTCGGGCGCGTAGTAGTAGCCCCGCGGGCCCACCGCCCACGAGAGATGCAGGTTCACGAGGCCGGGCTCGACGACGGCGAGCTGGTTCTCGTAGTCGACCTCGACGACGCGGTTCATCCGCATCAGCGAGAGCACGATCCCGCCCTCGGCGGGCAGGCAGCCCCCCGACAGACCGGTGCCCGCGCCGCGCGCCACGAACGGCACCGACTCGCGGTTGGCCAGCTTGACGATCGCCGAGACGTGCTCGACGGTGGTGGGAAAGACGACGAAGTCGGCAAGGGCCCGGAACAGCGTCAACCCGTCCGACTCATAGACCATCAACTCGTCGGGATCGGAGAGGACGGCGCCGAGCCCGACGATCGCCTCCAACTCGTCCCGGAGCGCGCGCTTCTTGTCGGAGGAAAGGCTTCCCATAGCTTGATCGGATTATACCGTGTCCCGGACCGCCCCGGGCGTACGTGCCCGTACGTCTGCCTCTGAACGGCTAATGTCGTGGATCAGATCCGAGACGTTGACTCTCATACCCCTGCATCGTACGTTTCCGCCATGGGAACATTTCGAGTGCCTGTCGAAATCGGCGACGCGTACGGTGCCGCCTGGGAGCTGGTCGACGCGCTGGTGGACACAGGCGCGACGTACACGACGGTGCCGGTCGCCCTGCTCGACCGGCTCGGCGTCCGTCCCCACGCTCGCGCCAGCTTCGTTCTCGCCGACGGCCGCGAAATCGAGCAGGACATCGGCCAAACCTGGATTCGCGTCGGCGACCGGGCCGTCGTCACGGTCGTCGTCTTCGCGCCCGACAACGCTCCGGTGCTGCTCGGCGCCTACGCCCTCGAGGGGCTGCGCCTGGCAGCCGACCCCGTTGGCCGCCGCCTCGTTCCCGTTCCGGCCCTGTTCCTCGCCGCTCACTGAGTTCATGGGGGGCTCCGGGCGCCCCCCAAGCCCCCCGGGCGGCTTTGCCCAAGAAAGCCTCCTTGCCCAAAAAGT
>JBGPYK010000476.1:0-2926 GCA_041493245.1 Methylomirabilia bacterium
ACCGCACGGTGGCGACGTTCAACTCGCTCTACGGGGCGTCGCGGCAGTTTCACAAGGGCGAGTACGACGGCAGGGAGATCTCCGTGTTCGAGTTCCACGACGGACGGGACTTCACACTCCTGCTCGCGCACGAGCTCGGCCATGCGCTCGGGATCGGGCACGTCGAAGATCCGACCGCGGTCATGCACGCCGTGGGAGGAGCGCAGGTCGTCGAGCCCCTCGTCCTGACAGCCGCCGACGTGGCCGCGCTCAAGACGATCTGCGGGCGCCGCTGATCCCACCAAAGAACGGAGAGGGGACCTCGTATTGAACCCGCTTGTACCTCTTTTGCTGGCCGCGGCGATGACCTGCCCGGCACCAGGCTCCGGCGAACTCGTCGGCCGCTGGGAATCACACAATACCTCGAAGGGCGGCATCGGTCATGTCATCGACCTTCGAGAGGACGGCTCGTTCGTCGAGTCGATGATTATTCTCGTGAACTTCCGGTACGAAGTTCACGGCGACCAGCTGCTGGTCCATGACACCTCGGGGGCTGGCGCTCCGGGAGCGCCTCCCGTCCAATTTCGGGTCGAAGACAATACCTTTATTCGAAGCATCCCAAACGAACCTGAGGTCCGGGCTGAACGGGTCGACGCAAGCGACCCAAACGAGCCGAAGATCGTCGGAGTGTGGAAATACCGGCACTACACTGGGGCCATTGCCTTCGAACGCTATACTGTTGGCGGCGATCTCTCCCTCCGCTTGCCCATGACCTCATCAACGGGCTGCTATCTTCCGAACATCGAGAAGAAGGAAATCTCGCTATCGCCGGGGAAGGGAAGGGAGAAGACACTTCGCTTCGTGGTGGGTGCGGCTGCTCTTCGGCTCGAGTCCCCCGGGAAGCCTCCCACCGACTACGACCGCAGCCCATGGGGAGCCTGGTACGATATCGACCACATCGACTTCCAGCCGCCCACAAAGAATCCGTGACGTCGATGGGGGGCCAACTGGCCGGGTGATTTGCGCCGCCGTCCCTGCTAAACTCGCCGCCACGGCGGCGGGGCGGGCCTAGGGTCCAGGCCCCGCCGGAGCCGGGAGGGCGGATCATGGGCGAGCGGCAGGGACTCTCACACATCTACGTCGGCGCCGCGCGGTTCTCGGCCGCGGCGGTCGGGGGAATCTTCCGTCGAGCCGTGGGCGACGATCGCTGGGAGCCGCTCGCCAAGGGCCTGCCCGACCCGGCAAACGTCCAGGCGATCACCGTCCACCCGATGACCCCCGAGGTCGTGTACGCCGGCACCCAGGACGGCCCCTACCGCAGCGTGGACCGCGGCGAGCGCTGGGAGCGGCTCGACTTCCCCCGGGAGACCGAGGTCTGGTCGATCCTCGTCCATCCGACCCGCCCGCGCACGCTCTATGCCGGCGCCTCCCCCATCGGGGTCTTCCGCAGCGACGACGGCGGCGACACGTGGCGGCGGCTGCCGGCCCAGTTGCCGGACCGCGTCAAGATGAGCTTCGCCTGCCGCGTGATGCGGCTGGCCGCCGACCCGGCGCGCCCCGACGATCTCTACGCGGCGCTCGAGGTCGGCGGCGTCCTCCGCAGTCTCGACGGCGGGGAATCGTGGGAGGACATGAGCGCCGACCTGGTCGGGCTGGCCGGGCGCCCGCACCTCAAGAGCCGGATCCAGAGCGACACCGATAACGAGGGCATGCTGGACGGCCACGCCGTCTGCGTCAGCGCCGCGGCGCCGGGCACGGTGTTCCTCGCCGTCCGGATGGGGCTCTTCCGCAGCGCCGACCGCGGCGCCGGATGGCAGGACATGGAGATCGGCCGCTTCTCGCCGCTCACCTACGCGCGCGATGTCCGGGTCTCGCCCCAGGATCCGCACGTGCTCTACGCCTGCCTCAGCCCCGCCGCGCGCAGCGAGGACGGCTCGCTCTACCGCAGCGGGGACTTGGGCGGGACGTGGACGCGCCTCGATCGCGGGATCAAGGCCGAGAGCACGATGATGGCCGTCGCCCTTCACCATCGGGATCCTGGCCAAGTCCACTGCGTCAGCCGCACCGGCCAGGTGTTCAGCACCGAGGACGGCGGCCGGGCGTGGAGCGAGCGCCGGCTGCCCTCGGGCGTCCAGGACGTCTACGCCATCGCCTGTGGATGACGGGAGGAGTCTCGGCATGACCAAGAACGGGACCGTCGCGCTGGTCATTTTGTTGCTGTGCTCCGTCCTCTCCGGGTCCGCCGCGGCCGCTCCCGAGGGGACGATGACTTGGGGGCTCCACGTCACCTTGGCCTCGCGTTGGCTCGACCCGAGCGACACCGAGGCCTTCATCAACCCGTTCATGGTGCTCTACGCCATCCACGACGCGCTGGTCAAGCCGATGCCGGCGGGCGACAAGACGCCGAGCCTGGCCGAGTCGTGGACGGTCTCGAAGGACGGGCTGACCTACGAATTCGTCCTCCGCAAGGGCGTGCGGTTCCACAACGGCGAGCCGGTGACGGCGGAGGACGTCAAGTTCTCGTTCGACCGGTACCGGGGGGCGGGGGCCAAGCTACTCAAGGACCGGGTGCGGGAGGTCCAGATCGTCGATCCGGGCCGCGTCCGATTCGTCTTGAAGGACCCGTGGCCGGACTTCATGACCTTCTACGGCACCTCCGCCACCGGGGCGGCGTGGATCGTGCCGAAGAAGTACGTAGAGAAGGTGGGCGACGACGGCTTCTTGAAGGCGCCGATCGGCGCGGGACCCTATCGCGTAGTCAGCTTCACGCCGGGGGTGGAATTGGTGATGGAGGCCTTCGAGGGTTACTGGCGCAAGGTGCCCTCGGTGAAGCGGCTGGTGTTCCGCAGCATGCCCGACGAGACCACGCGCGCCGCGGCCCTCAAGGCGGGCGACGTGGACCTCGTCTACCTGCTGAGCGGGCCGCTGGCCCAGGAGGTCAAGCGGA
>JBGPYK010000206.1:0-5134 GCA_041493245.1 Methylomirabilia bacterium
CGATCGGCATCCTCGCCGCCATCGTGCAGCGCCAGGTCACGGGCGTCGGGCAGCGCGTCGAGGTCGCCCAGCAGGACGTCGTCGTCAACATGACCCGCATCCACTTCCGCGACTACTATCTCGGCGTGCATCCCATCCTGCGGCACGGAAACCGCTCGCCGGGCGCGGCCCCCTCGAACCTCTACCGCTGCCGGCCCTTCGGCCCGAACGATTACGTGTTCATCCACACGGCCAACACGGACATGTGGAAGGCGCTGGCCCGCGTCATCGGCCAACCGGAGCTCGCCGACGACCCGCGCTTCGCCGATCGAGGAGGACGGGTGTCGCGAGGCAAGGAGCTGGACGAACTCGTCGAGGGATGGACCGGGAAACGCACGAAGCACGAAGTGATGGAGCTTCTCGGCGCCGCCGGCGTGCCGTGCGGCGCGGTGCTCGACTCCGACGAGGTCATGTCGAACGAGCACCTCCGGGGGCGGGGCATGATCGTCGAGGTCGACCATCCCACCCGCGGTCGCATGGCGATGCCCGGTAGCCCGATCCGGATGTCGGACTCCCCGACCGAGGTGACGCCCGCTCCGCTCCTCGGCGAACACAACGCGGAGATCTACGGCAAGCTCCTCGGCTATGGGGAGGACGAGCTGGCCACGCTCAAGCGCGACGGCGTGATCTGATCGCGGTCCCGCGCCGCCGTCGCGGATACCGTGGTCTGCGTAGTGCGACGGCCCGCCGAGCGCGGAGCCGTCGAGCGGCATGATCATCATTCGCGCAGCACTCGCAGTCGCGTTTATCCTCGGCCTCCTCGCCGGGCCGCTTGCCGGCGAGGCGCAGCAAACGGGTCGGGTCCCGAAGATCGGGTTCCTGGCGACGGCAGCCCCGATTGGGTCCAACCTCGAGGCCTTCCGGCAGGGGCTGCGCGGATTCGGTTACGTGGAAGGGCAAACGATCGCGATCGAGCAACGAAACGCGGGCGGGAAGATCGAACAGCTCGATGGTCTCGCGGGCGAGTTCGTGCGCCTGCGGCCCGACGTGATCGTTACCGCCGGGACGCAGGCGACCCAAGCCGTGAAGCGAGCGACGGTAAGCATTCCGATCGTCATGGCCCTGAGCGGTGATGCGGTGGGAACTGGATTGGTCGCGAGCCTTGCTCGACCGGGCGGCAACGTCACCGGACTCTCGATCGTGTCGCCCGAGCTCAGCGGCAAGCGCCTCGAGCTCCTGAAGGAAGTCGTCCCGAGGCTCTCTACCGTTGCGGTCTTGTGGAATCCTGCAGATCCGCCTCGACTCCGCGACATCGGTGAGCTCCGGGCCGCGGCCCAGCGGTTGCGGATCACCGTGACGGCGGCGGAAGTCCGGACGACGGCCGACTTCGAGGGGGCGTTCGCGGCCGTGACGGCGGCCCGTCCCCAGGCGTTGCTGGTCCTCGCGGATCCCCTGATGAGTGCGTCGAGACACCGGATCGTCGCTTTCGCGGCCCGCAGTCGCTTGCCCGCGATGTACGGTCAGGCAACTTACGTCGAAGATGGCGGCCTCATAGCGTTCGGTGCGAGCTTTTCCGAGTCGTATCGGCGCGCAGCCTATTACGTCGACCGGATCCTCAAGGGCGCGAAGCCCGGCGACCTCCCGGTCGAGCAGCCGACGAAGTACGAGCTCGTGATCAACATGAAGACCGCGAAAGCGCTCGGCCTGACGATCCCACCGTCGGTGCTCCTGCGGGTCGATCAGCTTATAGAATGATCTCGACCACCGCGTCATGAGGGGCGAAGACCGATGAAGATCACGATCCTCGACGACTGGCAGGATACGATCCGGACGTTGCCGTGCTTCGCCAAGGTGCGCGGCCACGACGTCACGGTCTGGAACGATCACACCAAGGACGTCGACGTCCTGGCCGCGCGGCTCAAGGGCACCGAGGCGCTGACGCTCTTGCGCGAGCGCACGCCCATCCGGGCGGCGCTGCTCGAACGGCTCGACACGCTCCGAATCATCAGCCAGGTGAGCGTGTACCCGCACGTCGACGTGGAGGCCTGCACGCGGCGCGGCGTGATCCTGTCGTCGCTGACGGGACCCGGCCGGCCGTCGTATGCCACCGCCGAGCTGACGTGGGGGCTCGTCATCGCCGCGTTCCGGCGCATCCCTCAAGAAATGGCGGCGCTCAAAGCCGGCAAGTGGCAGGCGTTCCCCGTGGGGACTGGTCTGCGCGGCAAAACGCTCGGTGTTTACGGCTACGGCAGGATCGGCGCGGTGGTCGCCGGCTACGGTAAGGTGTTCGGCATGAACGTGCTGGTGTGGGGACGCGAGGCGTCGCTCGCCAAGGCGCGCGAGGACGGCTATCCCGTCGCCGCGAGCAAGGAGGCGCTGTTCGAGCAAGCGGATGTCGTGTCGCTGCACCTACGGCTGGTCGACGGCACGCGCGGCATCGTGACGGCCGCCGATCTCGCGCGCATGAAGCCGACCGCGCTCCTCGTCAACACGAGTCGGGCGGGGCTCGTTGCCCCCGGGGCGCTGGAGGCGGCGCTGCGCGCGGGGCGCCCGGGGATGGCCGCGGTCGACGTCTACGAAGAGGAGCCGGTGCTCGGCGGGCGCCATCCGCTGCTGGCCATGGACAACGTCGTGTGCGCGCCGCACCTCGGCTACGTCGAGGGCGCCGGCCTCGAGCGCATGTTCAGCACGATCTTCGACCAGATCCTCGCCTACGCCAGCGGCACGCCGATCAACGTCGTAAACCCCGCGGTGCTGAACGCGCCACGGGGCGGGACGCGGCCGGCGTCAGCGCCCTGACAAGGCTGAAACACGGGTTCGAATCCCGTTGGGGCCACCATCAAAAAACCTCAAGAAAACTCACGAGTGGAGGATGAGGCGATGGATTTCGGGATATTCAATCTGATGGGGTCGCGCGAGGCGGACAAGCCGACGGCGCAGGTGTTTGGCGAAGTCGCCGAGCAGACAAAGCTGGCCGACGAGCTCGGCTACACGATCGCCTGGTTCGCCGAGCACCATTTCTCGAATTATTGTCTGTGTGCGTCGCCATTGATGATGGTGGCGCATTGCGCCTCGATTACCAAAAGGATCCGGCTCGGCACCGCGGTCGTGGTGTTGCCCTTGTACAACCCGGCCCGGCTCGCCGCCGAAATCGCCACGGCCGACGCATTGTCGAATGGCCGACTGATGCTCGGCATCGGCGCCGGGTATCAGCCCTACGAATTCGAGCGGTTCGGCGCCGACATCGCCCAGAATCTCGAGATGACCGACGAGTTCTGCGACATTCTCGACCTGGCCTTCAGCCGGGATTTCTTCAGCTACAAGGGCAAGCACTACCAGATGCCGGAAACTCATATCCCAGCCCGTCCGGTGCAAAACCCGCTGCCGATCTACGTCGCCGGCCATACCCAGGCGATGTTCCGCACCGCCGCGCGGCACGGCTATCGGGTGCTGTCGTCGGGCCGGGTCGGTGGCGCCAAATTGCTGGCCGAGCAGTATGCGGAGATCGTCGCCGCGTTTGCCGCCGAGAATGCGCCTTTGTCGCGGGCGCATATCACCGTCAACCGCTTCGCCCACGTCACCGACAGCCGCGAGGATGGGATGCGCTTTGCCGAGAACGCGCGCTATCAGACGCGGCTCGCGTCGAGCCTGAGGCGCCGGCAGGAAGTCATGCAAGGCACCGTCTTGGTCGATGTGCCGTTCCCCGACGAGCCGCCGCTCGAAACCATCTACAACGATCTGCTGATCGGTGATGTCGAGACGGTCGCCGAAAAGCTCGTCGCCGAGATCCGCGCGACCAAGCCCGTGCACGTGTGCTTTTCGTTCAAGGTCGGCAACACGCCGCACAAGGCGGCGATGCGCTCGATGGAACTGATGATCGGCGAGGTCAAGCCGAGGGTCGAAAAGGCGCTAGCGCCCTGACAAGGCGGTGATCAGGTAGACGCCGAGAACGATGAGGAGCGTGCCCGCGACCACGCGGCCGCTCAGGGCCTCGACCCCGCGCAGGAAGAAGAACGAGAGCAGCAGCACGAAGATCGGTGATGCGCCGTAGAGCGGCGTTACCACGCTGACCGTGCCCAGACCGAGCGCCACGATGTTGAGGAAGACGCCGGTGTTCTCGGCGACGCCCGCGGCCACGAAGTAGACCAGGCTCCGTCCCCGGCACTCCATGACAGTGCGCTGGCCCGACGCAAGGAGAAACGCGCCGAAGGCGATGAAGGCTGCGGTGATGTTCACCGCGGCGCCCATGACCGGCCCCATATCGCTCAGACCCAGCTTTCGCAGGATCGACACCACGCCGAAGCACGCGGCGGAGGTCAGGGGAAGGACGAGCAGCCGCGGCCGGAAGCCGATGCGGCGGCCGCCCCACGATAACAGGATCGTGCCGAGCGTGATCACCAGCGTGCCCGTTACGATGGGGACCGTGACGTGCTCGCCGAGCAGGAGAATCGCCAGGACGGTCGCCACGAGCGGGTTCAGGTTGCCGAGCGCGGCGGTGATCGAGGCCCCGACGCTTTCGATGGCTAGGAACCGAGTCAGTCGCCCGCCGACCGTCCCGATCAGTCCGGCGAGCACGAAGAACACGAGCCCGGAGGCCGACACGTGACCGAGGCGGCCCGTCACGAGGACGACGGTCCAGAGACCGACCGTTCCGACGACGACGTTGATCCAGAAGCCCGTATAGGGATCGCTCGTGCGGAGGCCTTGCCTGATGAAGATCGAAGCGGCCGCTGAGAGGAGCGCGGCCACGAGTGCAAGCACGGGCACGATCGCGGGCAAAGACGTCACGGTCGGGAAGCCGCGTCAGGCGGCGAAGTCGCGGAGGACGCGGCCCGGATGCCCGCAGTCGCGAATGAGCTGGCCGCGCTCGTCCACCGTGCGCGCGCCGTTGATCCACACGCCGTGGACGCCGACCGCCGGCGTGTCGAGGCGCGAGGCGCCGGTGGGCAGGTCGTGGACGCGCCGTTTGGCGCCGCGCGCCACGGTCTTCGGGTCGAAGAGCAGCAGATCGGCCCACGCCCCGGGCACGAGCCGGCCACGGTTCTTGATGCGATAGGCGTCGGCCACGTCGCTGGTCACGCGCTTGACGGCCGCCTCGAGCGTCAGGTCGCCGCGCTCGCGCACCCAGTGGCCGAAGAGGTGCAGGCCGAAGCCC